>JAAZDU010000197.1 GCA_012512665.1 Bacillota bacterium
AGGCGGCTTCTGCCGGCCGCATCTCCTCTGCCAGCCCAGCTCGGTAAAGAGTATCGTTGCCATCGCTGCCGGTCTCGCCGATTATAATAATTTTATCCCCCACGTTTTTAGCAGGTTTGGTGAGGGGCTCCGGCACCACCAGCTTACCTACCACGGCCACTATTACAGCGGGGACAATATCTCTAAAAGAGGTGGAAAGGCCGCCTCCTGCCACAAAAACATCCATGCTATCACACATATCCCTGATACCTCTCAGCATCAGGTTAAGCCTCTCCTGGCTGGTCATCTTCCGGCACTTACCGCAACTGCACTCCCCTTTAAACCCGCATGGCCCAACCAGAACTTCTGCCTCCATGGGAAGGGTTCCGATAAAGTCAAGGAGAAAAAGCGGCCTGCCCCCCATGGCTACCACATCACGCATAGCACCCCCTGCTCCCGTGGCTGCACCGTCGTAGGGCCGGGGGACACAGGGGGAGCAGTGGCTTTCCATTTTGGCTACTACCAAGTTATTTTCTGGCATTCTGACCACGGCAGCGTCATCGTTATGGTGCGGGCCCACCAGCAGGCCGCCGGGCCAGCTTTTCTCAACCTTCTCGTTTAGTTTTTTAAAGATGTTAAAATCAATCGCCTTGTCAACATTGTGGTGCAGGTGGATAAAGAGAGCGTGCATAAGCGCCTTTTCAACCCGGTTCATCCTTTTACAGCCTCCTCCTGTTATCAATTGCCCTTCTCGCCTCTTCTATTTCGTAACTCCTATATAAAATGCACATTTCTAATATGCTATCTATACCCCCCTTTTCCTTTCCTGGCTGCCGGCAAAGCTCTATTTTGCAATATATGTCAATATATGTAAAACCTGCCTGCTTCCTTACTTAAATTTTTCCAGGGCCTCGTAGAGCTCATCCCTGGGCGGGGCTGTCAGCTCTTCTTTTTCCCCCTGACCGCTTACAAAATACATCTCTGGTGCGGGCATTACCTTCCCTATGACGGCTGCAGCTATACCGGCTTTCTTTATCTCCGCCAGCACGCGGCTGCCCGCAGGCGCTGTGATAAGCATAGCCCCGCTGCCTATCAGGCCCAAGGGATCAATATTCAGGCAGCGGCAGATAGCCCTGGTTTCTGCCGCCAGGGGTATTTTATCCCGCCAGATCTCCAGGCCTACCTGCGAGGCAGTCGCCAGCTCAACCAGCGCTCCCCGCACGCCGCCCTCCGTTACATCGTGCATAGCGGTAGCACCAAAGCGGGCAGCAATCAACCCCTCTGGGACCACACTTAAAAGCTCGCCGAGGGCTTTCCCGCCCCTTATTATCTCCTCCGGCAGCATTTCTTTCAACCTGGAGGCCAGGTCTGTGGCCAAAATAGCCGTCCCCTCCAAACCTGCTACCTTGGTGAGGATAACTTCATCTCCTGCCCTGGCTCCGGAACTTAGCACCAGGTGCTCCCTCTTTACCTTTCCCACGGCAGTGGCCGTGATCACTACCTGTTTCACAGCAGCAGTTACCTCTGAATGCCCCCCGAGAATAGCTACCTTAAGCTTTTTTGCCGTTTCATGGGCTTCCTGTATAAGTGTTTGCATCAGGCTCTCCGTTGTCCCGGGAGGAAATAAAAAGGTGAGGAGAAGGCCAACCGGCTCCGCGCCTGTGGCTGCTATATCATTGCAGGAGATGTGGACTGCCAGTTTGCCCAGCTTGGAAGAGGCGCCGGTGATAGGATCTGAAGCGAGGGCTAATAGGTATTCACCGGGTTCCAGAACCGCGCAGTCTTCACCAAATTTGGGCCCGATGAGAACTTCAGCCCTGGCAGCACCGCTAAAAGGAAGGATCTTATTCTGTAAGATTTCCGGAGGTATTTTTCCGATCTGCAAGGCTAACACTTCCCCCATCAAGAGTAATGGCAGCTTTTTTTATTATACCTTTTATGCACCCCCAGGGAAAGTAGAAAAACTTATTGCTGCCTTTAACTTGTGATAATAAGAAGGGCCACCTCACACAGGCAATAATTAGCAAAGCATAATCAACCCGGCCTAGATGGGGTAAGCATTTATGCTTAAGTTTTTCGGCTTTCTTTTATAAAAAAAAGGATTTAACCAATCCTGCAGGCACTAGCAGCACCTTTAGCTTATGCCCATCTCTTTTTCATAATCCTGTTTTAGCTTTTATTTGTAAATGGGTTTAAATTTTGCCAATATTGGCTAAACAGCTTAGATGGGTTGATGGCTCTTACAGAAAGTAACCATCCCCTATCTTTTATTCTTATTTGGTGTATTTGTCGGCAACTTTGCTTGCGCCGTAGGATTCGGGCTTGATGCGGGCATCGTAGCCGCTGCCTATTACCATGCCTACCACTTCCCTGATGATATCTTTTGTCTCTCCTTTTTCACCGACATCAAGGTGTATCTCTACATTAAGGTGTGCATACCCATTTTCTGCCAGGCGGGCTGTGAGGCGACTTGCTACTTCCAGGCTCATAGAGGTTTCAAAGTATATCCTTTGCCTGAGGCTTTCAATGTAGGAAAGTTTATCGCGGCGAAAGAAATACCGCCCTCCTTTTCCCACGCGGTGGATGACGATGGCGGTAACAAACTGGACATCTTTATTTAAATGTGTTTGGGAGTCTGTGCCAATAATAAGTTTATAACGTTCCTTGGGACTGGCAGAAATATAATCTATCAGTTCCTGGAAGGTCTCTTCAAAAGATAATTTTCCTTTAGAGGGGCTAAAAAACTCCATTTATTCTAAGCCTTCTTTTTCTGGCATCGCCACTCCATTTAGTTCGACATTTGTTCAACTTTTAATATTATAAATTAAATCTGTTATTTTTGCAAATTCTTCGAGGGAGAGGCTCTCCCCGCGCCGCAGCTCATCAATTCCCAGAGAAAGCATCTCTAAAGCCAATATCTCCCGGGAAAGTTTAAATTTTTGGCATAGGTTGTTGAGGAGCGTTTTGCGCCTGCTGGCAAAGGAAGTTTTTACTACCTGCCAGAACAAATCGGCACGGGGGCCGCTTAGGAAGGGCTTTTCCCTGGGTTTAAGAGAAATAACAGCAGAGCTTACAGCAGGCCTGGGGTAAAAAACAGTGGGGGGCACGGGAAAAGGATAGGCGGGCTTGGTATAAAAAGAGCAGAGAATGCTGGATAAACCATATTCTTTCGTCCCCGGTGCAGCCACCAGCCGCAGGGCTGCTTCTTTTTGTATCATCAACACCGCCAGACTGAGCGGGGGACCCTCCTGCAAAAGTTGAAACAAAAAAGGCGTGGTCAGGTAATAGGGCAGGTTGGCCACCACTTTGACCGGGCTTTCCCCCCAGCAGTCAAAGCATAGTTTTTTTAAATGGAAACGGCGCACATCTCCCCTTACCGCCCGGGCATGGGGATAGGGCTGCAGCTGCTTTTGCAGCAGGGGGAAAAGGCCCCTGTCTATTTCGACAGCTATCAACCCAGCTGAGCGAGCCGCCAGGGGGAGAGATAAGGTACCTAAACCCGCACCTACTTCCAGCACCCTGTCTGTAGCGGTAAGCTCTGCGGCCTGGAGAATTTTCTGCAGGATATTCTTATCAATGAGGAAATGCTGCCCCAGGGATTTATTGGGCCTCAAGTTATTGTCGGCCAGCATTTTTTTTATGGCGGAGAGGGAAAGAAAGTAATCTTCCAAGCTATAATCCCTCTAAATCTATTTGGAAAAGTGTACAGGTATTCTCCAGGCAGCGGCGCCCGGCCTCTTCCAGAGTTGTCCCCTGCAGCAGGGCTACTCTCTCCGCTACCTTGGAGACATAAGAGGGCTCGTTGCGCTGGCCGCGGAAGGGAACAGGTGTTAAAAAGGGGCAGTCTGTTTCTACAAGGATCCTATCTTTGGGTGTAATAGCAACGATGCGGTTCAACTTGTTATTTTTTGGATAAGTAACCGGGCCTGCCACAGAGATGAAAAAGCCCATTTCTATTACCTGTCGGGCCATAGCCTCGTCGCCTGAAAAGCAGTGCAGGACCCCTCCCACTTCCTCAGCACCTTCTTCTAGCAATATTGTCAATACCTGCAGGTGGGCATCCCTGTCATGGATGATGACTGGCTTTTTTAGCTTTTTGGCCAGCTCCAGCTGCTCTTTAAAAACCACTCTCTGCCTGTCCCTGGGGGAACGGTCCCTGTAAAAATCAAGGCCCATCTCGCCCAAAGCCACAACCTTGGGATGGGCAGCCATCTCTTCCAACTGTTCCAGGTAATTTCGCGGGACTTTGGCAGCTTCGTGGGGATGTATTCCTACGGCAGCATAGATAAAGGGATATTCTTCCGCCAGCTCCAGCGAGCGCCTGGAAGATTTAAGATCGTAACCAACATTGGTGATAAGCTTAACCCCTGCCCGCCTGGCCCTTGCCAGCACTTCAGGCAAGTCCTTGTGAAAGTTATGGAAATCCAGGTGGGCATGGCTGTCTGCAAGTTGCACCGCCATCAGCTCACCCTGCTTCCTGGGCTTACCCTGTCATCTACAGTGGTGAGAGCCAGCCGGCCCTCCTTGTCCGTAGCGGCCAGAACCATGCCCTCGGAAAGAACTCCCCGCAGCCTGACAGGCTTTAAATTGGCAATAAAAAGTACCTGGCGCCCCACTAATTCCTGGGGATTGTAATATTTAGCCAACCCGGCCACAACCTGCCGCTCATCATCCCCCAGGGAAAGCTTTAGCTGCAGCAGTTTATCCGCCCCCTCTATTTTTTCGGCGGCAATTATCTCTGCTACCCTTAAGTCCAGGCGTGCAAATTCATCAATAGTTATCTGATCTTTTCTTTCTTCACTCACTGTTTTCCTCTCCTTTGACCTCCAGCTGCAGGGCAGCCAGCTCATCTTCCAGTTTTAGGCGGGGGAAAAGGTCCTTGCCGCGGTAAGCCATTAATTTCGGCACCAGGCCTCCCCACCAGCTAATGCTGTTCCAGTCTTGAAGTTCTTTATTATTCCCTATGCCCAGCTGTTCCCACATGAGGGGGGCTACTCTGGGCATAAAAGGTTGCAGCAAAACGCTAATAAAGCGCAGGCTTTCCAATAGATTGTAGATAACAGTCCCCAGGCGCCCCTTCATCTCCTCATCCTTGGCCAGCAGCCAGGGGGTGTTTTCGTCAATATATTTATTGGAAAAGCGCACCAAGTTCCAGATGGTTTCCAGGGCCCTGCTGAACTGTAGCTGGTCCATGCACTTTGCTACCTCCTCGGGTGTGCGCATAGCCAGGTGTGCCAGCTCATCGTCCATGGGGCCAGGCACGGTGGGTTCGGGTATAACGCCATTAAAATATTTTTCCAGCATGGCCAGGGTTCTGCTCATAAGGTTGCCCAGGTCATTGGCAAGGTCTGAATTAATCCTCTGCACCAGCGCCTCTAGTTTAAAAACTCCGTCAGAGCCAAAAGGTATTTCCCGCAGCAAATAATAGCGGATGGCATCAGAACCATACCTGTTGATTAAAACGGTGGGATCCACCACATTTCCCCGGGATTTGGACATCTTGCCTTCCTGGAGAAGGAGCCAGCCGTGCCCAAAAACCTTCTTTGGCAGGGGAAGCCCAAGGGCCATCAGAAAAATAGGCCAGTAGATGGCATGAAAGCGCATAATCTCCTTGCCCATGAGATGAACATCGGCCGGCCAGTAGCGCTGAAAGAGGGGGTCATTATCCTTATAGCCCAGGGCTGTAATGTAGTTGCTTAAAGCATCTAGCCAGACATAGATAACATTGTCCTGATCAAAGGGGACCGGGATGCCCCAGTCAAAGGTGGAGCGGGAAACACAGAGGTCCTCCAGGCCAGGCTTAAGAAAGTTATTGATCATTTCGTTGCGCCGCGAAGGGGGCTGGATAAAATCAGGGTTCTCTTCTATATGTTTCAGGAGCTGGTCAGCATATTTTGACATGCGGAAAAAATAGCCCTCTTCCTCTACCAGTTCCACGGGGCGCCCGCAGTCGGGGCACTTGCCATCCGCCGCCTGGCGCTCGGTCCAAAAAGATTCACACAGGGTGCAGTAAAGCCCTGTATAAGTCCCCTTATAGATATCGCCTTGCCTGTAAAATTTATCAAAGATATACTGCACCGCTTCCTTATGACGGGGTTCCGTGGTGCGGATAAAATCGCTGTAATTAATATCTAACATTTTCCAGAGATCTTTAATCCAGACTACAATCTCGTTAACAAATTCCTGGGGGGACTTTTGAGCGGCCTCTGCGCGCCGTTGAATTTTCTGCCCGTGTTCATCGGTCCCTGTGAGGAACCTGACATCATAACCTGTCATCGCTTTGAAGCGGGCCAGGGCATCTGCTGCAACTGTTGTGTATGAATGTCCTATGTGTAGCTTGTCACTTGGATAATAAATAGGTGTAGTTATGTAAAATTTTGGCTTAGCCATGCTTAAGCCCTCCTTCGTGCCAAGTAAAAACAAAACAGGCGGTTTTTTTTCCATTAAATTCAGTTTTTGGTTAGTATCTGCTAATATGAAGCTATTATAACAAAATAACGCTTCCTCTTCAAGCAAACCGGCTTTCGCCGTAATTATTTTGAAGGCTATTTATGCAGGAAAAACCTTCTTGAAAAAGAAATATAGAGATATAATGGGAAAAATGCTAAAAATGTTAACAGAGCTATGTTACAACAAGCACGCTTCCTATGGCAAAAGAAAGGTGGGGATTAGATGGCAAGCCGTTCGACACCAATTGACTGGGTAAAAATTATTTGCGCCCTGGACATAGGCACCAGGAGTGTAGTGGGCTTGGCCTGCAGCCCCCATGGCGATCAACTAAGAGTATTGGCTACAGAAATTGCTTTTCACCCTCAAAGAGATATGATGGACGGCCAGATTCATAACATTGCAGGCGTTGCCGATACGGTGCGCCAGGTTAAATATTCGCTGGAGAAGAGGCTTGGAGTTCCTGTGGAAGAAGTAGCGGTTGCAGCCGCTGGCAGAGCGCTTAAAACTCAGCAAAGCTTTGCCGAAAAAGAGCTGACGCCGGGGCAAAAAATAAAAAGGGAAGAGGTAACCTCCCTAGAGCTGGAGGCTCTGGAAAAAGCCAAAAAAAAGTTATCAGCAAAAAGTACGGGTTATTACTGTGTCGGCTATACTTCTACCGGTTATTACCTGGATGAGATGCCCATTAGCAGCCTCATTGGGCAAAAAGGGTCCAAAATGGGGACAAGAATACTGGCAACTTTTTTGCCCAACGTAGTTGTGGAAGGGCTGCTTACCGTCATAGAGGAAGCCGGCTTAAGCGTGCGCAGCCTGACCCTGGAACCCATCGCCGCCCTTAAAGCCACTATCCCCCCTGAATATCAGATGCTGAACTTGGCTTTAGTTGATATTGGGGCAGGCACCTCCGACATAGCCATTACACGCGAAGGTTCTGTCCTGGCCTATGCCATGGTCCCCATGGCAGGAGACGAAATCACGGAAAAAATTGCTGATACCTACCTCCTCAGTTTTAACCAGGCCGAAGAAATAAAAATAAAGCTCACCCAGAAACCAAAGGTAATATCCCTGCAAAATATACTGGGAATAAAGCACCAGCTCTCCTGGGAGCAGCTGGCAGAAACCATCTCCCCGGTGGTGGAAAAGATTGCTGCGAACATAGCCAATAGCATTCTAAAATTTAATGAGAAACCTCCCCGGGCTGTTTTCCTCGTGGGCGGGGGAAGCCAGACCCTGGGTTTAAAAGAACAGGTAGCAGAAAAACTGGGCCTTCCACCAGAAAAAGTGGTAGTAAAAGGTAGAGAGGTCATAAGCGGTATCCGCTATAACGGTAAAAGGCTTAAAGGGCCTGAAGGGATTACACCTTTTGCCATAGCCCTCTCTGCCGTAGAAAACAAATATTACGGCTTCTCTTACGTAACTGTTAACGGTAAAGTAGTGAGGCTTTTGGAAACTGAGAGGCAAAAAGTGGTGGATGCCCTCCTGGCTGCTGGTTTTAGTGCTAAAAAAATTATCGGCAGAAGGGGAAAGGGCATTAGTATCAAAGTCCAGGGCGAGGAGAGATATATCCCCGGCGAAGCAGGTGAAAATGCCCGCATCTATGTCAATAAAAAAGCAGGCTCCCTGGAGACGCCCATTAACAACAATGACCAGATCATTATTGAAGAGGCCGTGGAAGGAAAGCGCCCTACAGTAAAGATAAAAGACCTTTTTCCCCCCGATAAGTTTTCTATCATCCTTAACGGATCCCCCAGGCAACTCCCCCCTGTTTTCACCGTCAACGGCAAAGAGGCCTCTTTAGATACCATCCTCTCTGATAATGACGAAGTGGAGTTAAAGGGCCTGGGAAGCCTGGAAGATTTTTGCCGCCTGGCAGAACTGGACTGGCAAAAATACCAGTTCCTGCTGGGAGGAAAAGAAGTTGAGGCCTCCTACATTTTGCAGCCAGGGGATGAGCTTGCCTGCAGGCTGCGCCAAAAAAGCAGTACTTCCCCGCCGCAGGCCCACAACCAGGCACAACAAAAAGCTAAACCTCCTGCCGCCCATACTATTACCGTGCAGGTAAATAACCAGAAGGTTACCATTAAATCTTCCCAGAAACCTTCTTTTGTCGACATATTTAACTACATAGACTTTGACAGGAGCAAACCTCAGGGCAGATTGATAATGAGCCATAATGGCTCACCTGCCAGCTTAACCTCTCCCCTAAAAGATGGCGATAAAATAAGCATTTATTGGGATAAGGAGCAGGGCTGAAATCCCTTTAAGTAACATTTTTTTCTAAAATGGGTAAAAAAATGTTGCTTTTCATGCCAAATCTTGGTATACTATTTTTTAGTTAATTGTCGATTTTTGTAAAGGGGGTTTCGCCTTGAAGTCAACAGGTATTGTCAGGAAGGTAGACGAGCTTGGCAGAGTAGTTATTCCTATTGAACTGCGCCGAACCCTCAATATTGAGGTTAAGGACGCTCTGGAAATTTATGTGGATGGGGAAAAAATCATCCTTAAGAAGTATGAACCTGCCTGCATTTTCTGCGGCAATGCCGATAATATTAAAAGATTTTGCGGCAAAATAGTATGTCAGGACTGCATCAACAAGATGGCGGAATAATTTTATCTTCATCCAACTGTAAAGATAATTGGTATAATTTTTTCTTAGAAAGGTTAAAACGTGCAGCTACTCTGTAAGCTGCTTCTTTTTTTGCCAGGCCTTCTGCCAGCAAGATGCCCAGCTCGGCCCCGGCTCGTAGTAGCTGGGAAACGCGCTCTTCTACCATGGGCTTTTGTTTTTCCTGTTGGGCGGGAGCTACAACCAGGGTAAATTCACCTTTCAGCCCCTTGGCGGAAAGGCGTTCTATAACATAAGATATTTCACCCCGCACAACCTCTTCATACACTTTGGTCAGTTCGCGTGCCACTGCTATTTTCCGCTCTCCTATAAGCTCAGCCAGCTCCTTTAAGGTAGAGAGTATGCGGTAGGGTGATTCAAAAAAAACCGCTGTTTTATCCCCGTCGGCTAGTTCTTTTAGCTGTTTTTTCCTTTTAGGCCCCTTTTTCTCCAGAAAACCAAGAAAAGTAAAAGGTACAGTAGGGAAGCCAGAAAGGATTAACGCTGTTAAAACTGAGGAGGGCCCTGGCAGAGCAGTCACCGGAAGATGGCGGCAGAGTGCTTCTCTTACCAGCTCTTCCCCCGGGTCGCTAAGTGCCGGCAGGCCGGCATCAGAAACAAGAGCTACGCTATCTCCCCGGGCAATTCTTGAAAGAAGCTCCTCTCTTTTGGAGGGGTTGCTGTGCTGGTGGTAAGAAAAAAGGGGCGTTTTGATATTGTAATGGGATAGTAGCTTGCGGGTATGCCTTGTGTCTTCGGCTGCTATCAGGTCCACTTCTTTTAAACAGGAAAGCACCCTTAAGGTAATATCGCCCAGGTTGCCGATAGGCAAGGCGCATAAATAAAGGCATCCCTTTCTCTCTCCGCTTTCCTTTTTCCACATAAAAGGCCCTCCCTTCACAAAAACTAACTTTAGTTTAAAAAAAGGTGGGTAATGCTAGTGACACAAGATCCCCTGATAGCTATCAGCGGCACCAATGGTAAAACAACAACCGCCCTGCTGCTGGAGCACATCCTTCAAAGCCCCTCTTCTCCAGGAACAGGCACTGCCAGCCCCTATAGCATCAAGGAATTAGGCCATGGCTCTGCTGGCGAAACACTTTCTTTGCTTATTATAACCAATATCTCCCACCCCCTGCCCAAATGGCAGCTCAAAGAAAACTGGAACCAGTGCCTGCGCCTGGTCCGCAAGATGAAAAGGGACAGTATTATCTTGCTGAACGCTGATGACCAGTTCTGCCTTGCCCTAACCGATCAAACAGAGGCACAGGTGATAAGCTACGCTGTCCATTATCAGCAGGCCATGGTTACAGCCAGGGAGGTGGCCAGGAAGCCTTCAGGGATGTATTCTTTTCAACTGGTGTTGGAAGAGGAGCTGCCCTCCCTGCACAGTTATCCCCCTGTTAAACCCCTTTCTTTAAAACTAGAGGCCCCTCTGTGGGGTGAACATAACCTATACAATACCCTGGCAGCCGCCACAGCTGCTTTACTCCTGCAAAAAGATGCCCGGGAAATCAAAACAAAAATTGCCCTTTTCCCGGGAGTAAAGAGGCAGGGTAAGCTGGTTTACCATGAAAAACTGGCTCTTTTAGACGATAGGGCCGATAACCCCCCGGCCCTGCAGGCTCTCATGCAGGAAGTAGCCAGGATTCCCTTCAACAAGCTTGTGATGGTCAAAGGCCTTGAACCCTTTACTTCCTCCGCCCAGGCACAACAGGCGGCCAGCGTGCTTTGTTCCTGGCTGAAAAAAATTCCTCTGCGCGAGCTAATTTTTACTCCCGGTTACCGCTTTGGGCAGAAACTTGCGGAAAAAGAAACTAGGAGAGAAGACAATTTTCTCCAATATTTCAGGGAGAGCGGGCTGACTTTTCAATTTATTCCCGAAGGAGTTGATGCCTTTTACAATGCTTTAGAAACAGCAGGTGAAAAGGATCTGCTTCTTTTGGTGGGAAACGACTGCCTGGAACAAGTAAGCAGCATGGCCCACAACTTTATTGCTAGTGCAGGCGACTGCTGCCCTGCAAACGCTTTTAACCCCTCCTGAAGGGGCTTAAGATTCTTCACTCTCTTTTTTGTTCACCTCATCGGCTGAATATTCCTCAATAAAGCCGCCTTCCAAGAGTTCGACGACCAGCGTTTTTTTCGTAATATTGCGGCTAATGACCCTGCCTTCTCCAGCAGGTGTCACTACAAGATCCCCCTCCTTGGGTAAATCATTCTTGCTTTCCTCATAGTGGTTCATTTCAAAGCGCAGGCAGCACATTAGCCTGCCGCAAATACCGGAAATCTTGGTGGGATTAAGAGAGAGGTTCTGATCCTTGGCCATGCGAATGGAAACTGGTTCAAAGTCGCCTAAAAAAGAGCAGC
>JAAZDU010000198.1 GCA_012512665.1 Bacillota bacterium
GGCATTGTAGATAATGGTGCTAGCCCTGCTGCCTTAGGGAGAGCAGGAATTAAGAAAACAGAAATATTAATTGCGGTTACAGAAATAGACGAAGTAAATATGATTTCTTGCATGATTGCCAAAAAAATGGGTGTACCAATTACAGTGGCCAGAGTACGCAATGTAGAATACACTGAATCATTTCAAGCTATTTCTCGTGATCAGCTAGGGATAGATATTTTTATAAATCCTGAAAGAGTCGCAGCCCTTGAGATGGCAAAAATCATTCGTACTCCCAACGTATTTGATACTGAATATTTTGCTAATGGAAAAATTAAAATGGCAGCAGCTTTGGTTGATAAAGATTCTAAAATATTAAATAAGGCTCTGAAAAATTTACCGCTACCTGATGACTGCGTAATTGTAGCTATTGAACGGGCAACTGGAGAGTTTATTGTGCCTAATGGGGAAGATATTATTAAACCTCATGACAGGGTTTTTTTTATGGGAAAAGCAGGGTTAATATCTGAGATAAGCTGGCTACTGCAGAAAAAAGAAAAAACGGCTGAAAAGATTACCATCTTTGGAGGTGGGCGTATAGGCTTCCAGCTTGCTGAGATATTAGAGAATGATAAGAAAACAGATTTTAACATAAAACTAATTGAACAAAACCAGGAGTGCTGTATTGAGTTAGCTAACAAATTGCAAAGAACCCTTGTTTTGCAAGGTGATGCCACTGATTTTCTTTTTTTGAAGGAGGAAGGTATTGGCAATTCTGATGTTGTTGTTGCTGCTACAGGCGATGACCGCACAAATATTTTAGCAGCAGTTCTTGCTCAACAGATGGGCATAGAAAAAATTCTTTGTGAAATTATAAATCAATATTACTACCCTATATTCCATGCCTTGAATATTGAACACCCTATTAGCTCTCAGCTTTTAACAGCTGCTCAAATCGTAAAGCTGGTCAGAAAAGGCAATATAATTTCCATGTCCTTTGCAAAAAATGGGAAAGCTGAGATTTCAGAACTTGTAATCACTGACAAGTCTAGAGTTGCCCATAAAAAACTTGTGCAAATAAATTTACCTAAGGGAATTTTGGTGGGGGCTATATTAAGGGATGAAGAGGTTATTCTACCTGGTGGTAACGACATTCTTTTGCCCGGGGACAGGGTGATTATCATAGCTGCTCCCGAAGTAAAACAAAGTGTAGACAAATTTTTTGCCAGCACCGAAAAAGTAAATGTGCTCAGTAAAGCTTTGAACAATAATTCCAAGATGAATAATGTTTAATCACCACAAATTATAACAGGGGTTGTTGTCTGGTGAGAACTAATGTTATCCTGACCTTATTGGGCCGGTTAATTTTTTTTCTTGGGATAGCCATGTTATTACCACTTTTTTGGTCATTGCTTTTTAGTGTTGCGGACGTACAAGTATTTTTAATTTCTGTACTATGCACATGTTTGCTTGGATTAATTTTATTTTGGAAAAGGCCTTTACCCGATGATTTGTCCCTTAAAGAAGGATTTACTTTTGTTACATTGGCATGGATTTGCGCTGCCTTTTTTGGTTGTTTCCCTTATTTGCTGTCAGGAACGCTTCATAATTTTGTTGATGCTTTTTTTGAAAGTATGTCTGGTTTTAGCACCACCGGAGCAACTGTCATTGAAGATATAGAAATAGTACCCCAGGGAATCCTGTTATGGCGCAGTTTTACACAATGGCTTGGGGGGATGGGTATTATTGCTCTTTTTGTCGCGCTTATGCCCAGATTGGGATATAAAGGAGGAAGCCATTTATTGAGGGCAGAAATTCCTGGCCCTGATGCCGAAAAAGTTGTTCCACGGGTAACAGAAACGGCAAAAGCGCTATGGTTTATATATGTTGTTTTGACCTGCTTGGAGCTAATACTGCTTCTTTTAAGCGGGTTCTCTTTTTTTGATGCGCTTAACCATACTTTAACGACTATGCCCTCAGGAGGCTTTTCCACCAAAAATGCCAGTATAGGTTTTTTTTCCAATTCGGTGGCTGAAGTTATCATTATAGCATTTATGCTAATGACTGGAACCAACTTTACTCTTTATTATAATTTTTGGAAAGGGAATAAAGGCGCTATTTTCCGAGATGAAGAATTTAGATTCTATCTTATGGTAATATTTGTAGCTGTTGTTTTTATCACAATTAATACTTTCCCAGGGACCTATTCTTCTTTAACAGTTGCTTTACGTAAAGGGACCTTTCAAGTTATTTCCATCTTGACTTCAACAGGATATAGTACGGATAATTTTGATCAATGGCCTCCGCTATCCAAGGCAATTTTAATAGCTTTAATGTTCATTGGCAGCTGTGGTGGCTCCACTGGAGGAGGCATGAAGCAGATCCGCATTTTAATTATTATGAAATACTGCTATAGAGAACTGCAGAAAATAATTCACCCCACAGCAGTTATTTCGCTGCGTGTTGGCGAAAAAAGAATCCCCGAGGAGACGGTACAAGCTATAATTGGTTTCAGTTTTTTTTACTTTATCTTAATTGTAATCAATACTCTTATTATGGCTGCTCTGGGTCTGGATTTAGTTTCTGCTTTTTCTATTAGTGCAGCCACTTTAGGAAATGTGGGGCCTGCCCTCGGCCTGGTGGGGCCTACACAAACTTATGCAGCGATCCCTGCTGTAGGCAAAATAGTTCTTTCGTTCATTATGTTGGTGGGCAGGTTAGAAATATTCACAGTCCTTATACTTCTTTTACCTGAGCTCAGAAGTTTCTCTTTAAAAAAGAGAAACAAAATTTCTTAAAAAAGTAAAAGCAAGGCCGATTCTTTATTTAGGGGTCTAGCAATGCGCATTGGAAATTTTTTATTCGCCAGTATAAAGGAAATATTAAAGACCAACAACATAACAATTAATTCATCTGGTTCATTACCTGAACGTTTTTCAGCTAAAGTGAAAGAAATAATACAAGGTCAAGCCCTTTTAGTGCGAGGAGAACAAGTTTTTGCAGCAAAATTGGATGTTCCTGTAAAAAAAGGTGAATATCTTCTGCTGCAATTTATGGAGCAAAAGGATGGGCACCTTTATTACCGTGTTTTGGCCAGATCCTCTAAACCCTTGCCACTTTCGAGTAATCCATTTATCATGTATCATCCTGGCTATTTTACAGCTCAGGGCCGTTTACTGCCTTTTTATATAAAGCCTTTAAATGATAAAGATAAGAAAGATAAAAGAATTAAAAATTTCAATAACGAAACTAAAATTTTTGAAATAGCAGTCATGACTGAAAATATCGGCATAGTACTAATTCTCATATCATTGGATGCTAAAAATGCTTCTCATTTTTTTTCTTTCCGCCTTTATGTTGAGCAAAGAGATTATATTAATTTTTTTACTGAAAGAATCAACTCTTTGCTATCTTCTTTTAAAATGAAGAATATTATATTGAATGATTATCAGATTGAACTTATGGATACAAGCGACTTAGACGAAACCAGAGAAAACTTTAGTAGATTTATTTCAGTGGACCAGAAGGCGTAAACGATATGTGTATATATGTTAGAGGATGATACAGGTGAATGGTAATAAAACCTCTAGAAAGGCTGTTGCTCTTCGTTATCAAAAGGAAAGAGATAACGCTCCTGTAGTGTTGGCAAAAGGGCAAGGGTGGCTTGCAGACCAAATTTTGGAACTAGCAAAAAGTAGCAATATCCCTGTTTATAGCGATGCTCCACTTGTAGAAATATTAGAAAAGCTCAACATAGGTCAAGAAATTCCGTCAAAACTCTATGAAGCCGTAGCGCTTGTACTTGCCTATGTTATGGAAATCGATGAAAAACAAAAATTTTAATTATAAATTTATTGAAAAAGTTCTTTTTTAGCTGGCCTCTTAATACCATTTTACCAAAACCAATTTAAGGAGGCCGAAAATGGGGGATTTTAATGTTTATGGCATAGCAATTATTCCGGTTGTCATGGGATTAATAGAGCTTCTAAAAAGAGCAGGCTTACCTAAAAGACTCTCTCCGTTGACATCTGTTATAATTGGGATTTTGGTAGGTTTTTATTATCTTGCACCTGGTGATCCACCTAAAGCTATTTTTTTGGGGTTTGTCATAGGCCTTTCAGCAGTAGGTATGTATTCGGGTGCAATAAACACCATGCAGCATATATCTCCGGAAAAAACTGTTTACAGGGTAAGAAAAAAGAAATCATTGTAACTCAAGCTGGCTCAACACAACATTTTAACCCCAAGGGGGTTTTATTTTTAAGAATCAGAATCTGATTGAGAATAGCAGATAATGCGTTGGCCTACATTATTGCTCAAGTTAATGCATTATTACATCAGGACAAAAGATCATTTAATTAAAGAATGGATTACACATTTATATCAAAAATTTTATAATATAGCCTCTCGCTTAATGCAATATTACATCTTATAAGGTAGTTTAGACACCCATAGTTTATTATTCTGTATAGTAAAAACGTATTTGCTATCGTAAAAAGATTAACTTTATAATATATTTAGAAAAAATATTATAAATGGTATATATA
>JAAZDU010000017.1 GCA_012512665.1 Bacillota bacterium
ATTAAAGCTGCACCATTTTCAAAAATATTCAGGGAAGAAAATGAAGAAATATTAGTACATACTGGACAGCACTACGATGCAAATATGTCTGACATATTTTTCGAAGAACTCGACATCCCGAGGCCTGACTATAACTTGGACGTTGGTTCAGGGAAGCATGGGATGCAAACGGGACGAATGCTGGAAAGAATAGAAGAACTTTTGCTGTATGTAAAACCTGATGGGGTACTTGTTTATGGTGATACTAACTCTACTTTAGCGGGAGCATTAGCTGCGAGTAAACTACATATTCCTGTCTTTCATGTGGAGGCGGGACTTCGATGCTATAATAAGCTTATGCCGGAAGAGCAGAACAGGATTTTAACTGATCATATTTCTGACTTGCTATTATGCCCTACACAAACAGCGGTTAATAACCTTGCAAAGGAAGGAATTACCTCAGGCGTTATCAACACGGGTGATATAATGTATGATGCTGTACTTAATAATATAAATATTTCGATACAGCGTTTTGCTGGTAGAACAATGCTTAATGAATTAAAAGATGAAAAAGGCAAGATATTTGACTTTAAAGAAAAAGAATACTATCTTGCAACAATACACAGGGCAGAGAATACTGACGATCTGGGCAAATTATGCGATATATTTACAGCTTTTGAAAACATGGATAAGCCAGTACTTATGCCGCTTCATCCTAGAACTCGAAAACAAATAAATGGTTTGGGACTTAAATTCAATAATTTAACTGTTATCGACCCTGTGGGTTATCTATTGATGCTCTACCTAACAACAAATGCTTATATGGTGATTACCGATTCAGGCGGGCTTCAAAAAGAAGCATATTTTTTAAAAACTCCTTGCACAACTCTAAGAGACCAAACAGAATGGGTTGAAACGTTGGAAAATGGCTGGAACGTATTATGCCCGATTAATGTTGATAGAATTATAGAGACTGCGTCTAGAGAACTTAAGTGCATACAAGACCCACAACCGCAGTTATTTGGAGATGGCCATGCAGCAGAACGTATATATGAGGCAATTAAAAACGGGGGCAAAAACTATGAACAGCATTAAAGAAAAACTATTAAACAAAACAGCCGTACTGGGAGTAATAGGCCTTGGGTATGTCGGACTACCCCTTGCTGTGGAAAAAGCAAAAGCCGGCTTTAGGACCATAGGCTTTGATGTGCAAGAACCAAAAGTAAATATGGTGAATGCCGGGAAAAACTACGTCGGAGACGTTGTAAATGAAGACCTTGAAGAGCTTGTAAAAAAAGGCTTACTAACTGCAACAACAGATTTTGCACAAGTGGCAAAAGCTGATTGCGTTTGCATCTGTGTGCCAACGCCTCTTGATGAACACCAGCAGCCGGATATTAGTTATGTAAAAACATCAGCTGAAAATATAGTACCGCATATGCATAGACACATGTTAATTGTGTTGGAATCCACTACGTATCCAGGGACAACTGAAGAACTGCTTAAACCAATTTTTGAATCGTCTGGACTAAGATGTGGCGAAG
>JAAZDU010000199.1 GCA_012512665.1 Bacillota bacterium
ATACTACCCCGGTCTTATTGCAGGCAAAAGTTTTTCAGAAAATGTTTATAGGCGCCAGCTGTTTTTTTGAACAAGAGAAAGAGCATATTAACTCTTTAAATGTTTTTCCGGTTCCCGATGGCGATACCGGCACAAATATGAGTATGACCCTGGCAGCGGCGGCTGAAGCAGCTTTAAACTACAAGGGCAACTCAGCTGGTGAGCTGGCAGAGGCGGTTGCTCACAGCTCTCTCATGGGTGCCAGGGGCAATTCAGGGGTAATTTTGGCCCAGCTGCTGCGGGGTATAGCCAGAGGTCTTGCCAACAAAGAACAAGTTAGCTTGAGCGAGCTGAGTAAGGCCTTTCAATATGGTGTTGTTTATGCTTATAAGGCTGTTTCTAAGCCCGTGGAGGGCACAATATTGACTGTGGCTCGGGAAATTGCCCGGGGAACTAAAAATGCCATTAGAAGCGGTAAAGATCTATACGGAGTTTTAGAGGAGGCTATTGCCAGCGGAAATAATGCCCTCAAAAAAACTACCGAGATGCTTCCTGTACTGAAAGAGGCCGGGGTAGTAGATGCCGGGGGCAAGGGCCTGGTTGTTTTTCTAAACGGCTGCCTTCATTCAGCCCGCCTATCAATGGAGGAGATCATGGTGCGAAGAAAAGCGGATAATGGTACCGAAGAAGCTAAGCAGTCTTTGCCCGGGGCAATAACCCGTCAAGAAGAGGCCCCGCTTAAGCTTTTATATCCTTACTGCACGGAGCTCATAATTAAGTCTAAAGAGAATAACTTTGCCAGTTTAGAAGCCAAGCTTCTTCCCTTAGGCGATTCACAGGTTATAGTAGCAGACAAAAACATCTGTAAGGTCCACATCCATACAGATCGCCCCGGTTTGATACTGGATATTTGTTTAAATTATGGTACCCTGCATGATATCAAGATTGACAACATGTATGATCAACATATCGAAACTATCGGCCAGCAGGCTGAGAGGGAAAAGGTCATTACGCTACCTAAGGATTCCGGCTCTCTTAAGCCAAAAGAGATATGTATTATATCCGTTTCCTTTGGAGAAGGCTTTAAGGAGATCTTTTTCAGCTTGGGTGCTGACGAAATAGTTTTTGGAGGCCAGACCATGAATCCTAAGGTGGAGGATATGGTTGCAGCTGTCCAGCAGACTATGTCGGAGAAGGTCATCATTTTGCCTAACAATAAAAACATTCAGCTGGTAGCAGAACAGGCGAGAAAATTTACCTCCAAAGATGTGAAGGTACTCCCCACCAAGACTCTCCCTGAAGGTTTGGCTGCTCTCTTTGCTTTTCATCCGGACAAGGACCTGGAATCTAACCTCAAGAACATGGAAGAAAGCATTAGCAGGACCAAATCCGGCGAGGTTACTTTTGCTACCAGGGATACATCCTTGCAGGGCAAGAAAATTAAAAAAGGTGACTACCTGGGCATTTTTAACGGCGATATTTTGGTATGGGGAGAATCGTTGCAGGATACTACTTTAAAGTTGGTTCAGGGCATGGTTGGGGATGATGATGAGATTATTTCCATTTTTTACGGCAAAGATATTTCCCGGGAAGAGGCAGGTAAACTGGCGGAGGCCCTGGAACAAAACTTTCCAGAGATGGAGATGGAATTAAAGTACGGCGGACAGCCCCTTTATTACTACATTCTTTTAGTCGAATAAACTAAACAGTAAAAAGACGGACCTTCTTAAAGCCCGTCTTTTCCTTTTTATGAATGAGTAAATGGAGATATCAGGTTTTTTGTTCGACATCTACGCTGCGCTGGGCAAAAAGGTAATATGCATTGTACAACGCCACTACTACACCCAGAATGATATTATTAGTAGCCAGGCTGGCTGGGGGCATTATATTGGAAAAATTGGCAAAAGCCAGCCAGAGGCCAACTAAAAGGTGAATGATGTGAAACGTGGTCATATTATCCCTCCTCAGAATATAGCATAACCTTCCTTTTCTAAATTATACTAAGAATGAGAAGCCTGGCTTTTACTTCCCCCAATTTATAAAATGCTTATCAATTCACTTGTTAAGGAGGTGTTATAGTGAGCTTTGTAGTTGCGGGAATTGCCCCTCATCCTCCCATTGCTATTCCCGAAATCGGAGGACGAGAGCTGCTTAAGTTGGATAACACCGTTAAAGCTCTAGAAAAGCTGTCACAGCTCTTTGTTGACAACGAAGTCAGAACTCTTGTGCTTATCTCACCCCACGGGCCTTTGCAAAGTGATGCGCTGGTTATACAGGGACAGGAACAGCTTTCCGGAAGCTTCGCCCGCTTTGGCAGGCCTGACATTTCCCTGACCTACCCGGGGGATACTGCCCTGGCAAGATTGGTGCAAGAAGAAGCAGAGCGAGCAGGTATAAAAACTTATTTATGGGACGATGACCCTTTTGATGCCCTTGACCACGGAGCACTGGTGCCGCTTTACTATCTAAATAAGGCCGGGTTTAAGGGAAAGTTACTCCATGTAACCTTTGCTTTTCTGCCTTTTATGCAGCTTATGCGCTTTGGCCGCTTGCTCAGGGATTGCCTGCAAAAAATTGATGAGGCAGGAGGTATTTTGGCCAGCAGCGACCTTTCCCACAGGTTAGTTCGAGGCGCTCCAGCTGGCTATCACCCTTCAA
>JAAZDU010000200.1 GCA_012512665.1 Bacillota bacterium
ATATACGCAACTTTAGCATCTACCGAGACATATATTTTGTCTGGCTCAAGGATAGCTATTTTGTCAATGATGATTCATCAGTATTGTTTGGTTACTGCAAGCAGTTCTTTTCAGATTACCAAAACTTCGCTAAATCCAGCCAGAAGTTAGATCACAGCCCATGCAGGTGACCCGCTACATGTTCATAAGTACTATATCAATATGGGCCTCCGCCATTTACAGCTGTTTTAATCATTTTTGTCACCTTATTTTTTCAAACCGGAAGCCAGCCAGGGGTTATCGGGTTTTGCCAACAGCCTTGCATTTTGGTAAGCCATTTCTACCGTTAGGATGATTATACCCCCACAACCAGTCGTCGTCGATATTCTTGTATGTAGTTCTTAACCATGCAAAATCAGCCTGGCCGCTGTTTACATTAATTTTTCTTGCGCTGGAGTAACCGATACTGCCGGTTTCATAAGCTTCACGAAAATCCTTTTCAACAGTTCCTTTAATATTCTCTATTGTTTCGCTGCTGTTACTTGTTTCTTTTATTCTTTCGTAATATGACCAGTGTACAAAAGCAAAACTTGATAAGTCCATTCTTTTCCCCCTTATGTATTAGCTGATTTCGTCTTGTATGCCCGGCTTCCCGTTTTATACCGGGCTAATGTACCGCTCCATCATGCCAGCCCCCCTAGCGGAGCCCACTCAACCCCTATTATAAGATAACCTTTCCGGGTAAAACAAGCATTTCCTTATTATTCATTTATGGCATGCTGTCCAGTGGACAGGGTATTTCGCTTTTGCCTTACCTGCATTCATCATCTTATGACTTTAGAAAGCAATCTGTTGTGTGAGGAAGATATCAGGAAGGTTGAAGGTTATATAGAGTTTCTGAAACAGAAATACAACTCGAATGGAACGTTGAAAAAGAAGGTAATAAAATAATAATATAATTGCATAAAGAAAAATAAACTTAGCAGAAGATGTGAAGGCCTATCTGTAAGCTGGGTTTATTCGTTAAAGGGAGGGCAAAAATATGCATATTAAGGACAGAAATGATTATTTAGCTCAATAGGTCTATGATAAAATTTTAGATATATTTGTAGCAAATGATACTGTGTATAACGCCGGCGGGGATATCTACTCAGGTTCATTTTTCTGCCCTCTTTTAAATTAAATCACCTGATTGTTGCTTTTCTTTGTTACTTTTTATTAATACAATTTATGCCAAGCATCAGGAAAAATTCCTGGCAGCAATTTTTAGTATCAGCCGATCCAGGAATAAACCAAACTGCTCGCGGTCGTTGAGTAGCAGCGACCTATTCTCCAAAACCGTTTTCTGTATTTCTCTAAGGAAGTCCCGGTCCGCCCCTTCTTCGTCCATATACATCTCCAGCAGCCGCAGCATCACGGATAATAACCTGAGCGGAGCATAAACTTTCGGGTCTATATACATTTCCTTGGCGGACGCCGCGATATAAGCCAAAAGGTCATAGAACTGCTCTTCTTTATCCATTGTATACCTCATCCTTCTGCCGGTATTTCTGCCAGTGCAACACTTCGTCAAGGGGCCGCCGTGCAGGTGCTTTGACCGGATTTTCGGGGTAACCCAATAACACTAAAAGCTCCGGTTTCACATTCTCTGGCAGAGCCAGCGCCATCCTCATTACTTCTTCATTAAATCCCCTGATTGCGCAGCTTCCCAGATTCATGGCTTTTGCGGCCAGCATTATGTTCTGTGCCGCCATAGAAACATCCATAATACCCAACACATCAACGCCCAATTTGCCCGCCCGGTCAAGTTCGCGCTGATAATCAATACACAGGCAGATCAATGCCGGAGGTGCCTGTAAAACACCGGGCAAGAAAGCCATAAGGCGATTCAGCATGCTTTCATCATCTACCACGACAAACTGCCAGGCCTGGGCATTACTTCCGCTGGGAGCCCAAACAGCTGCTTCCACCAGTGTCTCCAGCTGCTTTCTGTCTATCTTCTCTTTGCTGAAACGCCGTATACTGCGTCTTCCTTTAATAAGCTCCATCGTTAGCTCCAAATCCATTCCGGTGCCTCCCTTAAGTCCCAGATGTCTCCCAGATTATAGTCCGCCGGTATGTTCCATTCCAGGATTACTTTCGCGGAATCTTCAATATTTTATTCTTTAAACAAGCAATTGACCTGCTTTCATCACCAGCTTGCTATCCAGGTAAAGGTCGGGCTGGGGAAGTACAAAATCTTCATGGAAATCTGATTCCACTACACCACCCATATGGGCGTTATCGCCAAAGGCTATGTGGACTGTACCGTCAATCTTCTCCGCTTCCAGTACGTTGTCGGCCTTCTTGGCTTTGTTATTAGTACCGATTCCCAACTCGGCCAGGTTTCGGCGCGAACGCGGGCTATCCGGCCCCAGCAGGAAATTACGATAAAAATCGCCCAATTCGCCGCCACCTTCTATGCGCTGCAACTCACCCTTTTCCATATAAAAAACAATATCCTCTGTCAAGCCATAAGCCCATCCGACCGGTACTACTATTTTACCCTCACCCGTGCCTTCCAACGGTGCGGTATAAGCCTCGCCAGCCGGCAGATTGCCCCAGGCACCAGGCTCAGTATAAAAGCCGTCATCAGAATAACCCTGCCGTCCTTCCACACTAAAACTAATATCCGTACCCTGAGGCGTGGTCACACGCACTTCCTTTGCCTCGGTTAAAAGGTTGGCGATATGCTTAGATTTAGCCTGTATTGCGAAATAATCGGTATCCACCACACCCTGCGGATAAAGCATATCGAGGTCCAAATTAGCGCAGCTAGCTATACGCGCGCCCTTAGCGCAGGCATTGCTTCGGGCATTGGTATGGGACAGCGAATAGCTTGTTATAATTATAATCACATCATAGTCGAGCATACGCTCCGCCACTCCAGAAGGTGGTTCCTTACCATGTGCACCGGTGGCGGGATAGACCAAAAAGTCGACCTGGTTCTTAGTAAACGTTTGTTTCGCTATATCATAAGCCTGGCGGACCATCAGCACCCGCAGAGCCATATCACTTATCACATCATAACCACCATACCAGTCCTGTAAATTGGGCACGTCGCCCACAAACAGCACCTTTTCGCCTTCCTTTAAACCCATATTGACGGTCAGCATACGCAGCACAGCGGGTTTATTGA
>JAAZDU010000018.1 GCA_012512665.1 Bacillota bacterium
GATCTAATCTCCATAGGAACAATTGGTTTAATAAAAGCGGTCAACACTTTTAAACCGGGCAAAGGTGTGCGCCTTGCCACTTATGCTGCCAAATGTGTCCAAAATGAAATTTTGATGCATTTAAGGATGATTAAAAAAAATAAAAACGATGTTTCATTACACGAACCTATTGGTGTGGATAAAGATGGCAACGAGATCACATTAATAGACATACTGGGCAGCGATCCGGAGAAAGTTTTTGATGAAGTTGAGCTTATACTCTTAGAAGAGAAATTAAAGAGAGTATTAAAAAAGCTAAAATCCAGAGAGAGAAAAGTTTTAATTCTGCGCTATGGCCTTGGTGGCCGAAAAAGATATACTCAGAAAGAAGTTGCTAAAGACTTGGGTATTTCCAGGTCCTATGTTTCCAGGATAGAAAAAAAGATCTTACTGAAAGTGGCTGAGGAAATTATGCAATTTGAAGAGCATAGTTCTCCCTGTTATTAAATCTTTTGTTTTAATAAAGGATTTAAATTTATGAAAGCGAAAATACAAGATAGAATATTGTTTTCCATTACCACAATTGGACAACCAAAAAGTAGGGAGCTGTTAAGTAGAAGCACTTTAATAACTAATTATTTGCAATATTATCTTATTGCAGGCAGAAGAAAAGGGCGCTAGAGTTGTTAAAGTAAAATATGGTAATGAAATACGGTGTTTTGGCTTGGAAGGAGGTAAGCGAGATTGTTACAATTGAAGGTAAAAACTGTTACTACAGATTCTTTCGGCAATTTTACAGTATTTTTAATTGATACAGAAGGGAAAAAAGTATTGCCTATATTAATAGGTCCTTTTGAGGCTCAAGCAATTGCGCTGCAGCTTCAGGGCCAACATCCGCCAAGACCCATGACACACGATTTGATGAAAAATTTGTGTCAAGAGCTTGGAGGGGAACTAGAAAAAGTTGTAATTACAGATATTAGGGATAATACTTTTTATGCGCAAATATATTTAAGGGTTTCAGATAAGTCTATTTCCTTAGATGCAAGGCCAAGTGATGCTATTGCCCTTGCTTTGAGGTTTGGTGCACCGATCTATATGGCTTTAAAAATGATTGAGTTTACTTTTAATTATGATGATATTTTTCAAAATGGTGATGAAGTACAGGAGGAAGAAAAAGATAGATAATTGGCCTTCTCTATCGACATGAAAACGGAGTGATTTATCTTTTTATGTTGAATCTTCTTATACCCAAATTATACGTTGAAAGCATTTATGCACTTGATCTCAACTATTTAAAAGAAAGGGACATTAAAGGGATAATCGCCGACTTGGATAACACTCTTGTACCCTGGAACACTGATGATGTTTGCTCCGAGTTAAAGGAGTGGATAAAAAATGTAAGGGAAAAGCAATTTAAGTTATGCATTGTATCCAATAATAGCAGGGAGCGGGGTGAACCTTTATCTTATCAGTTGGATGTTCCTGCTTATTGGAAAGCAGTTAAACCCCGCAGGAAAACTTTCCGTAAGGCCTTAAAAGAGATGCGCTTAAAAGCTGAGGAGGTTGCAGTTGTAGGTGACCAGATTTTTACAGATGTCCTGGGTGGCAACAGGTTGGGCCTTTATACCATTTTAGTAAAGCCTATAGACAAAAAAGAATTTATCGGCACTCGCTTTGTTAGGCGCATTGAAAAAATAGTTCTCACTATTTTATACAGGAAGGGTAAAATCTAATTTACTTTTTTATCTACTTCTAAAAATTGGTTATACTTATAGCTAGCATTGCTCATAAAAGAAGGGCTGTGTATGAAAGAGAGTTTTTTTTTAACAGGTTTTATGGGGGCTGGGAAATCTACAGTAGGTAGAATTTTAGCGCAGAGGTTAAATAGAAAATTTATTGATACCGATTTGCTAATTGAAGAAAAGTTAGGGAAAAGCATTGAAGATATTTTTTCTATTTACGGGGAAGAACGTTTTCGGGATGAGGAAACAAAAATTATTTTAGAGTTGGTGCTGAAAGAGGAAGAACCAGTGGTTGTTGCCCTTGGCGGCGGAGCAGTAGTCAGGGATGTTAATAGAAAAATACTGTTTCAATCAAATAGAGTAAAGCTCATTAATTTAAGGGCTGGGCCCAGAGAATTGTATAGGCGTTTAAAGAACAAAGAGGACAGGCCTCTTTTAAAACAAGGCAATCCCTATACGGTTATTAAGGATTTACTTGAAGCACGAAAAAAATTTTACGACACAATACCTTGTCAGATCAATACCGAGGGGCTTACCCCTGAGGAAGTTGTGGAGCAAATATGTCACATATTCATTGGATAATATTTGAAAATTTCTGTTAAATAGTTTTGAATATGTAAGAAGGAATCAAACAAAAAAAATGGAATAAACAACTACTTTACTTTTTTGAGGTAGGGCAAAATGATTGGAAGAGTATTGGTTTTACACGGTCCTAATTTAAATATGCTTGGTACCAGAGAAAAAAATATTTATGGGACCACTAGCTTGGCCGAAGTTAACAATAAAATATATAAAAAAGCAAAAAGTTTAAATCTGCATGTAGACATTGTGCAATCAAACTATGAAGGAAAGTTAATTGATTGTATCCAAAGTGCTTATGGCTTGTATCAGGGTATTATTATTAACCCAGCTGCCCTAACGCATTACAGCATAGCTTTGCGAGATGCGCTGGCAGCACTTGAAATACCTGTGATTGAAGTACATATAACTAATATTTATAAAAGGGAGGCGTTTAGAAAAACCTCTGTCATTGCTCCCGTTGCGTACGGGCAGATAAGTGGATTAGGCTCCCTTGGTTATTGCTTGGCTTTGGAAGCCCTGGCAGACATAATACAAAAGGCAACGAGAGAGGAATAAAAAAATGAAGTTGATTAACCAGAGAGTTAGTAATATTCGGCGCTTTCTCAAAGAGGAAAACCTTGAAGCTGTATTAATTACAAAACCGGAGAATATTTACTACCTTTCCTATTTTAGCGGAAGCTCCGCCTGTCTTTTGATAACAGACCAATTTTCTTTTCTTTTCACTGACTTTCGTTACCTGGAGCAGGCCTCGACGCAATCTCCTCTTTTTAAAGTAAAAAAGTCTGAAAATGGTTTGATTGATGCTGTCAGCAATGAGATTATTAGACTTAAACATATAAAAACGGTTGGTTTTGAAGCAAGGCATCTCACGTATGCACAATATAAAAAAATTGAAGGGAAGTTGAAACAGCACAATATTATACTAAAGCCACTTGAGGAGCCTGTTGAAACTTTACGACTAAAAAAGGACCAGGCAGAAATAAGAAATATATCATATGCGGCAGAAATAGGTTTACTTGCCTTAGAAGATTGTAAGCCTTTAATAAAACCGGGAATTACTGAAAAAGCGCTTGCTACAGAGTTAGAGCATTCTTTAAAAAAAAGAGGGGCTGATAAAAGTGCTTTCGATATTATTGTGGCCTCGGGAAAGCGCTCTGCACTACCGCACGGAGTAGCAACCGATAAAAAAATTGAAGATGGAGATTTGGTTGTCATCGATTGGGGATGCCAGGTTAATGGATATCACTCGGATTGTACCAGGACTTTTTTTGTGGGCAAGGGCATAGATAAAAAATGGTACGAAATCTACGAGATTGTAGAAACTGCTCAGCAGAGAGCCATCAGTGCTGTTTTCCCCGGCAAAAAGATTATTGAAGTTGATAATAAAGCTCGTAATTATATTAAAGATAAGGGATATGGGGCATACTTTGGACACGGGTTGGGTCATGGTGTGGGATTGGAAGTACACGAAGCCCCTACTATAAGCCCTAAAGGAAAGGGAGTCTTGGAAGCAGGGATGGTTATCACTATAGAGCCCGGCATCTACCTTCCTGGTGAGGGAGGTGTCAGGTTAGAAGAGTTAGTGTTAGTAACAGAGAAAGGACCAAAAATACTGACCAGTTTGTCTTGAAGACAAATATATTTGAAGAAAATCTTTTATTTGGGAGAGAAGGGCATATGATTTCTACTAACAATTTTTATACAGGTCTTACAATAGAAGTGCAAAATGAATTATATGAAGTTTTGGAGTTTCAACATGTAAAACCGGGCAAGGGTTTGGCTTTTGTGCGCTCTCGCCTCAAGAATTTGCGAACGGGTGCAATTATTGATACAACATTTCGTGCAGGAGAAAAAGTAAAAAGAGCGGTTATTGACCACAGAGAAATGGAATACCTTTATCAGGACGGCAATGATTTTATTTTTATGGATTCTGAGACATATGAACAGAGTCCTATAAGTCGCGAACAATTAGGGGATAAAATTAAATTTTTAAAAGAGAATATGAAAGTAACTATTTTATATTATCAGTCAGAACCAATAGATATAGAACTCCCGCTTTATGTTGAACTGAGGGTTATAGAAACTGAACCTGGTTTGAAAGGGGATACGGCATCCGGAGGTTCAAAGCCTGCAACTTTAGAAACAGGGTTAGTTGTCCAGGTACCTCTTTTTATCAATGAAGGGGATGTATTGAAAATTGATACCAGGACGGGTGAATATTTAGAAAGACTATGAATTGGATGAGCTTAAAGGAGGAAAAAAACACATGGATAATTTAAAATCACGCATGTCTTTTTTAAGAGGGTATGTTGAGGGTTTACAATTAGATGAAAATACTAAGGAAGGGAAAGTGTTAAACAAATTAATTGCGGTCATGGATGATATTTGCAATGCTGTTGAAGAGCTGAAGGAAGAGCACGATGAGCTTTTTTCCTACATGGAAGCTATAGACGAGGATTTAACTGAGTTAGAAAAGGTTTTCTATGAAGAAGATCTTGAAGAGGATCTTGAAGAAGAAGATGACAAAGAGGCGATGGAAGGTTTTTATATTGAATGCCCGGAGTGCCACGAAGAGGTTTTTGTTGAAGAGGATGCGTTGGACGACGATGATACTTTGGAAGTACTCTGCCCAAAGTGTGGTAAAGTTGTTTTTATAAATGATGACGAGTGGGACGATGATGAATTAGACGAAGATCTTGCGCTCGAAGATGATGAGGAATCAGCAGACAAAGATTAAATTTTATAAATTAATTCTAGAATTTATGAAAGCCTCCCAAATTATTGGGGGGCTTTTATTTTTCGTTCATAAAAGAGCAACGCTGACCATAATTATATACAGTAGATAGATGGAGGTAAAGTTACAAAATGCATGAAGATAGTATAACTAAAAAAATTGCTCCTTTATTACCTCCGCATTTGTCCTCCTGTTTACTAAACTTACCAACACAAATGTTAAAAAGTATGGAAGAAATCAGGCTAAGGTCTAATTCTCCTTTAGCTATTTCTATTGGCGGTTTGATAGTTCCCTTGAGTTTAAGCGGTGTTATAACATCTATTAGCGATGCATACATTGTTCTTCGGGAAGATATTCTTTATACCTTGGAAATGATCAGCAGGCACTCTCTCTTTGCTTTTGAGGAAGAAATAAAGAACGGCTTTATAACCATATCTGGCGGGCACAGGGTAGGTATGTGCGGCAAGGCCATCATTGAGGATGGGCGCATAAAAAATCTACGCCATATCAGCAGCATGAATATTAGGATTGCCAGGCAGGTTAAGGGAGCTGCTGATAAAGTGTTACCCTACCTTATTAATCAAAAGGAAGGTAAAATTTATCATACTTTAATTAGCTCCCCTCCTCAGGCAGGAAAAACCACCCTGTTAAGAGATTTAGCCAGACAGCTCAGCTATGGTGTAAAGCGTTTGGGGATATCACCATGTAAGGTAGCCATTGTAGACGAGCGTTCGGAGATAGCTGGTTGTTATGAAGGAATACCACAAATGGATGTTGGCCCTTATACAGACATTTTGGATGGTTGTCCCAAGGGGCAGGGGATTATTATGGTGATTCGTTCCATGTCGCCCCAGGTAGTCGTTGCTGATGAAATAGGGAAAAGAGAGGATGCAGAAGCTATTTTGGAAGCTGTCAAAGCTGGGGTTGCTGTTATTACATCTGCTCACTCTTCCAATATTGATGAATTATTTCAACGCCCTGTAATAGGTACTTTGTTTAAAAGATCGGTTTTTGAAAGAATTGTTTTTTTAAGCAATAAAAGAGGCCCTGGCTCCCTGGAAATGGTTCTTGAAGGAGAAAAAGGTTTACCCCTTTATACAGCTAGCAGGAAAGGAGAATGCTAGGGTGTTTTTACGATGGGGAGGTGCAGTTTTAATAGTGGCTGCAGCATATTATATGGGATTGGACAAGGCAAAGGCGTTACAAGTGCGCAGCTCTGTTTTGAACCAGTTTCAATACTCTTTAGGCATGCTGGCCATGGAAATTAACTACGGCTTAACTCCATTGCCTACTGCCTGTAAATCATTAAGCAATAAAGTAAAAGCACCGGTAAACTCTTTTTATTATAGCCTTTACAGCAAACTAGAAAATGGAGCTGCCAAAAGCATGCAAGAGGTATGGTATATGTCTTTAGAGGAAAAAAAAGAAAGTATGTTTTTAGAAAAAGCAGATTTGGATATTCTTTTACCTCTGGGTGCTGTTATGAATTTGGAAGACCGAAAAGGAATAATTAAACATCTTTACTTAGCACAAGCACAATTGAGACAGGCTTTTTATAATGCGGAGGAAAAGCGCCAAAAAATGGCTAGAATGTATATTTACCTCGGTCTTTTAGGAGGAATGCTGCTTGTTATTATTTTAATTTAATTGGAGGTCGCTAGTTTGGATGGCTTAAGAATTGATGTGTTATTTCAGATTGCCGGGATCGGAATTTTTATCTCAGTACTCAACATTGTCCTTAAACAGGCAGGTAAGGAAGAACAGGCGCAGATGCTTACCTTGGTAGGAGTGGTTATTGTCCTTCTTCTTGTTTTGCAATTAATTAGTGATTTATTTTCCAGTATACGTACAATTTTTAACCTTTATTAATTTAATTAAGTAGATTTTAAGAGGATAAATATGGAAATTGGACAGGTTGTAGCTTTAGGGGTTATAGCAACAATAATAATTTTAGTAATAAAAGAATACAGGCCTGATTTAGCCAGACAGCTATCTATTGCTGCGGGAATAATTATTCTCTTATTTTTGCTGGACTATTTGCGAACTGTTTTAAATGTGATAACTGAAGTTATTCTCAGGGCAGACATGAATATTTTTTTTCTACAAATTCTTTTTCGCATAGTAGGAGTAGCATACATAGCAGAATTTGGGGCGCAGGTATGTCGTGATGCCGGGGAGAACACCATTGCCAGCAAAATTGAACTGGCTGGCAAAATATTTATTCTTGCCCTTGCTATTCCCATTATTATATCTGTGATGGAAACAATTCTAAACTTTGTTCCCTGAGGTGAATGATATTGATGCGAAAGACTTTGTGTTTTTTTCTCCTAATTTTTATATTTTTTTTTACTATTGGCATGGCAACAGCAACTTCCTCAGCTGAGCCTCAAGGCTTACAAGGTCTACAAGAGTATTGGCGAAATCTGGAGCAAGATTTGAAAGAAAATGTATCAGAAGACCTCGATTTTAATTTTCCCTTAGAGGGCAGTAGAATTTTTAAGATGCCCGCTTTAGGCGAGATACTGCAAGGTATTACACGTTATTTTTTTAAAGAGTTTTTTATCCACTTTCATCTTTTAGGTAAACTTCTACTCCTAGCAGTTGCAGCCGCTTTACTAAAAAATGTTCAAAATGCTTTTGAAAACTCAGAGGTTCCTGTGGTAACGGATATAGTTATATATTTTTTGTTACTGCTGCTTGCACTACAGAGCTTTCGGGCAGCCTTAGATGTTGGCCAGAATGCAATAAACTTTATGGTAGACTTTATGTTTGCATTTGTTCCTGTTATGTTAACCATGCTGGCATCACTAGGAAGTGTAGCAACAGTGTCCATTTTTCATCCTATTATAGTTTTTACAGTTAATTTTTTTGCTTCTCTTGTCCGAAACATTATTTTTCCTGTAATATTTTTTGCTACTATTCTTTCATTGGCTAATCATTTCTCTACGCGTTTTAATGTCGGGAAAATAGCCATATTTTTAAAGGAAGCTGCTATCTGGTCCCTCGGTTTGCTGTTGACGGTGTTTGTCTCTTTAACAGCTATGCAGGGTACAATGGGGACAGTTATGGATGCAGTAACTCTGAAGACGGCAAAATTTTTAACCGGTTCATTTTTACCTGTTGTGGGCAAAGTGTTGGCAGATTCGCTGGAAACAGTTGCTGGTGCTTCCCTTGTATTAAAAAATAGTGTTGGCTTAGCTGGCCTTTTTACGCTTGTTATGATTGTCATTTTTCCACTTATAAAACTGTTAGCACTTTTAATTACTTATCGTGTGGCTGCAGCTCTTGCAGAACCACTTGGTAATAGCTCGCTAAGCAATGCTTTAAATACAATGGGGAGCTGCCTGGCTATGGTTTTTGGAGCAGTTGCAGCCTTAGCTTTAATTTTTTTTATTTCCATTACAATTATGGTGGGAGCAGGAAACATGATGTTTATGCTTAGGTAGGAAAGAGGTGCCAAAACTATGATAAATTTCTTACGAGAATTTGTTAGCTACCTTGTTCTCTTAATATTTTTGACTATCTTATTTGATCTGTTATTACCTAAAAATGCTTTTAAAAGGTATATCCAGATGATCTTTGGCCTAATTGTTATCTTGGCGCTTCTAAGCCCTATCTCAAGGGTTACAGGCTATTCCTTGGATAATATAAATATATTTTCTTTTTATGAAACCTCAAATCTAATGCCAACATTGGAAGAAGTTCTGAAGTGGGGAGAAGAATTAGAGAATGACAATTACCAGTTAGCTTTAGAAATGGTAAAAGAAGGGTTATACAATGAAATAAATGTATTGTTAAAGGAAAAATTTGATAAGGAAATAGTTGATATACAATTTAAGATAGACAAAGGTACCAGTAAAGAAATTGATCATATAACATTAATATTAAAGCCATGTGCATCTGGCCTAGTCCAGCCAGTTGAAAAAGTTGATTTCAAATCTAGTGATAACGGAGAAGCAAATAATGATATTGATAGGGAGAAGATAAAAAACTGGCTTTGTTCTCATTTGGAATTATCTGAAAACCAGGTGGAGGTAATAGTTCTAAAACAGTAAGTAAAAACATACTATTAGGAAAGGAAGGGGTACAAGTTTGGATTATAATTATTTGCATACTTTTTTAAAAAACAAAAATGTAAACTTAAAATACTTAGCAATCCTTGTTTTAGGCATTTTGTTTATGGTGGCTAGCTCTTGGTTTGTAAGATCTGGCAAGGATTCAGTGGAGGAAAAGGAAAGGCCTTTTCAGGTAGTTCAGGAAGAGTCTAAAAAAGATATGCTTCAAAGAGAATTAGAAGATATTTTAGAGCAGCTAGAAGGAATAGAAAAAGTATCAGTTTTAATTAACTTTCAATATATGACAAGTTATGAATATGCATTGAACAAGGATTCAACTGGAAGGAAAACCCAGGAGGACGATGGAGCCGGTGGGACACGCACTATTGAAGAGCTAATAACACGGGATAACTATGTTATTTTGCGGGATGCAGCCGGTGTGGAGAAACCCCTTCTTTTACAGGAGAATCAACCCGTAATTAAAGGTGTACTCATTGTAGCCAATGGAGTGGAGTATCCGACACGAAAAGAACAAATTGTACGTGCCCTGGTTTCTCTATTGCAAATCCCGCCGCATCGGATAACAGTTTTACCCGGTGGGAAATAAAAAAGAGGTGAGACTACTTTATGAAAAAGAAAAGAAATATTTGGATAGGGTCTCTTATCCTGCTTGCACTTGTTACTTTTTGGTTGGTTTATAATCTTGAGCGCGAAATGAGCCAAATCGAAATAACACCCGATAAGGAGGGCCAATTATTAACAGCTATTAAGGAGCTAGAGGATCCCTCAGAATGGAATTTTGACGACACGAAAGCTTTTATAATAGAATACCGCCTTGAAAGAGATAGGGTTCGTTCGCAAGAATTAGAGATGCTAAAAGATATAATAGACAATCCTAATACCAGTGAAGAAAATAAAAAAGAAGCTGAAAGAAAGCTTCTTCAAATAACAGATACCATGGATAAAGAATTGCTGATAGAAAATATAATTAAAGCTCGAGGCTATGAAGATGCGGTCTTTTTCTATCGCGAGGGTATTGCAACTTTACTGGTATTTGGAGGCGAAGTATCGGAAGAAGAATTTGTTAGAATAGCAGAAATAGTGGCATCCATTACGGGTTTGCCAAGGGAAGAAGTACAAGTTATAGAAAAAGAAATTTAAAATACTTTCCCCTATCATAATTCTGTATAATCCTGGGGGTATAAGCCCAGGATTATTGTTTTGTTTTGTAAGATAAACGCAGTTACAGACAAGCTTGACATAAAAGTTTAAAACAGATAAAATTGTTTCGTAAGACAAAATACTTTTCAATAATGCTTTTCAGTAATTGGGGAAACCCTTAAAATAGATATTTGCCGTAGGTTATTGCTTAAAAGCGTTTATATAGATTATTAAATATAGATTTTTTATATTTAAAAATCAAATCTATGGTTGTGTCTATTTTAAGCTGTTTTTCCGGCAGCTTTTTTTGATCGTTATTGAGGAGGTGAGAGGGATGAACTCTTTGTTGTTTGTTATCTTGATAATTGTTGCTTGTGTTATTGGCGCTTTTATTGGTTATTTTATACGAAAGCATTTTGCTGAAGCAAAAATTATTTCAGCAGAAGATGCGGCTTCTAGAATAATTGAAGAGGCACGTCAACAAGCCGAATCATTAAAAAAAGAAAAAATATTGGAAGCCAAAGAAGAAATACACCGCATGAGAAACGAGTTTGAAAGAGAGAATAAAGAGAGAAGAAATGAGCTACAACGTCAAGAAAGAAGATTGGTACAAAAAGAAGAAGCTTTAGATAGGAAAACAAGCCAGCTTGAGAAAAAAGAAGAGGAATTTAAGAAAAAAGAAGAAC
>JAAZDU010000019.1 GCA_012512665.1 Bacillota bacterium
GATGATGCTGTGGAGATAGTGGTGGCAGAAAACCTGAAAATGAAAGTACGCATGGTTGATTGTGTGGGATATACCGTGGAAGGAGCCCTGGGATACGACGATGGGGGAAAAACCAGAATGGTTACTACTCCATGGTTTGACTACGATATCCCCTTCGAAGAAGCCGCAGAGATCGGGACTAGGAAAGTAATCGGCGAGCATTCTACTGTTGGTATCGTTGTTACAACAGATGGCAGCATTACCGAGATACCGAGAGAAAATTATTTGGAAGCCGAAAAAAGAATTATTTCTGAACTTAAGGAAATAAACAAACCCTTTGTTGTGTTACTAAACTCTGCCCACCCCCAATCCCAGGAAACAAAAAACTTAAAACAGCAATTGGAGGAAGAATACCGGGTCCCTGTTATAATAGTCGATTGTCTAGCTTTAAATGAAAAAGATATCGATATTATTCTTAAAGAAGCCCTGTATGAGTTCCCAGTTCAGGAAGTACATATTAAATTACCTTCATGGTTGGATGCTCTTGGAGATAGCCATCCGATAATAGAAGAATTTCAAGAAATTATTCGCTCTTGCATGGAAAGCGTTTTAAAAGTAAGGGATTTCCATTCTCTAGCAGAAAAAATGACAGCTCATGAAAAAATAAGCAATACTATTCTCAAAGATATAGAGCTTGGAAGTGGTAAAGCCACAATTATTGTTGAAACACCGCGCGCACTTTTTGAAGAAGTGCTGAGTGATATTGCCGGTGTAGCAATTACCAGTGAAGCTGACATTGTAAAAGTAATAAAAGACTATTCTGTAGCGAAAAAGGCTTATGATAAGATAGCAACTGCCCTTGCTGAAGTAGAAGAAAAAGGGTATGGCATGGTTCCGCCCATGCTAGAAGAGATAACTTTGGAAGAACCGGAAATAATAAAACAGGGTGGGAGATTTGGGGTAAGGTTAAAAGCCAGTGCTCCTTCGCTGCATATGGTAAAGGTGAATGTGAAAACAGAATTCACTCCTGTTGTGGGAACAGAAAAACAAAGCGAGGATCTTGCCAACTTCCTAATGGACGAATTTGAGGAAAATCCAGAAAAATTATGGGAATCAAACATTTTCGGGAAATCTTTATATAAAATTGTTGAGGATAGCATAGCTGGAAAACTCAGCAATATGCCACCTAATGCACAGATAAAATTACAGGAAACATTGGAAAAAATTATAAATGAAGGAAGCGGAGGCCTTATAGCAATTTTGTTATAAATTATAATGCGCTGCAGGATTGTAATAATGTAGGAAGAACTAAATTAATTAATAATGCTGGCTCATTTTTTTAAGGCATGAAGGAGGAATTACTGTTGGGTCTGATAGAAATAGATGGTAAAAAACCTCGTGTAGACAAGACGGCATATGTAGATCCGCAGGCTACTTTAATTGGCGATGTGGTTGTTGAAAAAAAGGTTGGTATTTGGCCTGGTGCTGTGATAAGGGGGGATGAGGCTAAAATTACCCTCAAAGAAGGCTGTATGGTTTTAGAAAATGCGGTCATCGAAGCAGCAGGAGGAAGAACTACAGTTATTGGCAGCAGATCAATCATAAGCCATGGTGCTATTGTACATGGAGCTTGCATAAATAATGCGTGTGTTATTGGTATCGGGGCTATCGTACTGGATGGAGCTGTTGTCGGAAATAATTCTATTATAGGTTCTGCAGCGCTAGTTGCCCCGGGTAAAAAAATACCTGATAAGCAACTTGTGTTGGGTATCCCTGGCAAAATTGTAAGGGAGTTAACAAATAAAGATATTGCTAATTCATCCAGGGAGTGGGAATTACTCAATGATAAAGTGGACAAGTATAGAAAAACCAGGATGAATGATAAATAGGTTTGACAAATTACTATAAATTATCTAAAATAAGATACACAAGGTAGGGGAGTAGCTCAACTGGCAGAGC
>JAAZDU010000201.1 GCA_012512665.1 Bacillota bacterium
CTGGTGATGGAGATACCGCAGCAATAGGCGGTAACCACTTTATACATGCCTGCAGGCGAAACATTAATATGACTGCCATTATTATTAATAATAGAATTTATGGAATGACAGGCGGCCAATATTCCCCCCTTACACCCAAGGGAGATCTGGCAGCAACGGCTCCATTTGGTAATGTGGAGCCAGAGGCTGATATTTGCAAGCTGGCTGAAGCAGCAGGAGCCACATATGTAGCCCGGGGAGCTACTTTTAGGCCTGTAAACCTGGAAGATATTATTAGGATGGGCATGGAAAGAAAGGGCTTTTCCCTCATAGAAGTAATTTCACAGTGCCCAGTATATTACGGGAGGATTAATAAGAGAGGTTCAGCTGTGGATATGTTGAAGTGGCAAAGAGATAATACTATTTCATTGCAAGCTTTGGCCAAGCTCCCTGCTTCTGCCAGGAAGAATAAAATTGTTACCGGTGTACTGGCTACTCAGACAAGGACTGAATACACTGAGGAGTACGCCAAATTAACGGAGCGTGTACAAAAGGAAAAATTTGAGTCTGAGCGGAAAGATGATAAGGACAATGTTTCTGCACCTAAGGAGATGGTGTAGTTGGAAACATCTTGTGAAATATGCTTAAGCGGTTCAGGAGGCCAAGGCTTAATACTTGCAGGTATTATTTTGGCCAGGGCAGCAACAGATGAAGGCAAAAATGTAATTCAAACGCAAAGTTATGGCCCCGAGGCCAGAGGAGGAGCCTGTCGTTCTGAAGTTATCATAAGTAATGAAGAGATAGATTATTTAACTGTTGAAAAACCTGATATTCTTTTATCCTTGACCAGAGAATCCTATGAACGATATCAGTCTCGGGTTAAGGATGGTGGCATCATTGTCGTGGACTCAAGTTGTAAGATTGGCAGAAAAGGTGAAAATTTGCGTATATATCCCATTATTAAAACAGTCAGGGAAGTTTTGGGTACAGAATTTGTTGCTAACATAATGGCTCTAGGGGCTATAACGGCGTTAACAAAAATTATTTCCCCTAACTACGTAAAAGGTGCTATTGCGGTTCAAGTGCCTCCACATACAGTTGACTTAAATCTCAAAGCTTTTGCGCTAGGCTATGAAATGGTACAAAAAGATGAGGATAGCAAAAAGGAGGCGGTGGTAGAAGGGTAGCGTAGAAAAGATCAAGTAGTAGAGAAGAAAGATAAGGAGGAGGTTGTGATAGGAGAAAAAATAATTTTTTTGATTCCCAGTATACATCAGGAGGACTGGTGATGGAGAATTTAGTTTTTGGAATTGAAGTATCAATAGTAGGCCTTATAGTAGTGATGGTAGCTCTTTTATTATTAGCTTTAATTTTAGTAGGATTTGGAAAAGTGTTAGCACCTGAAAAGGAAAAAAAGAGGACTGGCGCAACAGCAAAAAGCATACTGAAAGAACCTGCACCTGAACAAAGCAATATGCAGCTAGATAAATCAGGTGAGGTTGTGGCAGTAATTTCATCTGCTCTCTCTTTGGTTTTAGATAAACCTTTCCGTATTCATCAAATTGTTCCAGATGCTGATGGCGGACAAAGCCGCTGGCTGTTGGCTTATAGAGCAAGATCTGTTCAATTAAG
>JAAZDU010000202.1 GCA_012512665.1 Bacillota bacterium
CTTCTTCTTTTAAATCAACAGATTTAACCTCGGGAGGGGAAATGTCAATCTGGCGTTCAAAAAAATCGGACATGGCTGTCGCGGAAGAACCCACCATCTGGTTCATGGCCTCCATAATGGCGGAAAGCTCCAGCTCCTGCAATTTCTTCGGCGCTTCCGCAAGGGTTTTGCCCATCATGAGGCCGGCTATGACCCCGGCGTCCTCCCCTTTAAGGATAAGGAAATTCTCGCCTCGCAGTCCCTGCAGGTATTTAACCTCAACAATAACGGTTTGGCTGTCAAAACCCTGTTCAAACTCCTGCAATGTGGTTAAACTCACCCGGGGAGTAGTGATCTCTACCCGCCGATTAAGCAGGGTAGAAAGGGCTGTAGCGGCAGAACCCATGGAAATGTTGCCGATCTCTGCCAGGGTGTCTTTCTCCATCTCAGTAAGTTGTATTTCAGCCATTTATGGGCCTCCTGCTTTAGTAAACAAGTCAGCAGCGGAAAAGAGCTGTAAATTATGTCTAAAGTTAATTGTTATTCGACAGCAGCTGCTAAAATCCTGCAGCTTTTCCACAATTACCCTTTAGGGAATATTGCCTAATTATTTTAACTGTTTTACCCTCTCCACTTTGTCCAGTATTTCCGTGATGCGGACACCAAAATGTTCATCTAGCACAACTACCTCACCTTTGGCTATGAGCTTTCCGTTGGCATAAATATCAACAGGTTCCTGGACCTCGCGGTCCAACTCTATGATTTTACCCAGTTTTAAGTCCAACAAGCTACCGTAATATTGCTTGCTCTCCCCCAGGCGAACAGATACCTCCAACGGAAAATCAAGGATAAGATCCAAATTACTGGTCTCTTTCCCTTCGATACCCCCTTTTTGCTCTTCTCCGCTTCCTTCCCCTTTAAGAAGGGCATCTATCTCTTCCTGGCTTAAAAAATCAGGCATTTTTCTGCTCATCCCCCTGCTCTTCATACCAGCCGGTAATTATTACCGCCAGGTTTTGCTCAAAGGCTCCGGGCTGGCCTTTAAAAATTTGTTGCTCCCCCACATAAATCTCTATATCTTCGCCTTCTTTTTTGGGCAGCTGGATAATATCCCCCTCTTGGAACTGTAAAAAGTCGTCCAGTGTCACATTTGTCCTTCCCAGGGAGGCCCTAAGCTGCACCTCGGCCTTGCCCAGCAGGTTTTCCATGTTTTTACTGTCTTCAGGCGTTGCCGTTTGGGCAACCTGGGTAAACCAGTACTGTGAGGTAAGGCTGGGTATGACGTTTTCCAGGGTAATATAAGGAATACACAGGTTCATAAGCCCCTCGTTGTCTTTTACCTTGGTTGAAAAAGTGATCAGAATTACTGTTTCTGTAGATGCTATCATCTGGTTAAACTGGGGGTTGGTCTCCATACTTTCAATTTTAGGCTGAAGGGTAACAAGGTCTTCCCAAACATAGCGCAAATTTTCCAGTATGCGGTTATCCAACTGTTTCATAACAGAAATTTCTATCTCCGTTAACTCCCTGATATGCTCGGGAGCTTCCCCTGTTCCGCCAAAGATAAGATCTATCATAGGAAAAACAAACTGGGGGTTGGTCTCCAGCATGGCGCTGCCCATCTCTGGCGACATGCTAAAAACGCTTACCAGGGTAGGCACCGTCAAAGAAAAAATAAATTCTTCATAGGTAACCTGGCTCACTGATACAACCTGGATCTGCACCGGCACTCGCAGGTAGGCTGTTAAAAAATTGCTCAGGATGCGGGCAAAGTTTTCGTGAATGATCTGGAGCGTGCGCAGCTGCTCTTTGGAAAATTTACTGGGGCGGCGGAAATCGTAAACGCGCAGTTCTTTCTCGTCGCCTTCAGTTCTGGCCTCTTCGCCAAGGGACCCACTGGTTAGCGCCGATATAAGGCTGTCTATTTCAGATTGCGAAAGTATATCTTTGGCCATCGTCTCACCACCTTACTTCGCTCTAAGGGCTGCCTAACTCCTGATGTTCAAGGACATGGCCCACAGCTCTTCTGCTGTAACCAGAGAGCGGGCGGAAAACTGAAGCCCCCTTTGCCCCTTGATTAGTTCCACCATCTGCCTGCTCAGATCCACGGTGGACTGTTCCAGGTAGCCCGGCTGCAGGGTGCCAAAGCCTTCTTCTCCCGGAAAACCTTCCTGGGGCTCACCCGAAGCAGGGGTAGGGCTGAAAAAAGTGGCCCCTTCGGACAACAAACCTTCTACATTGGCAAAAGTATAAATTGCTATTCGCCCCAGCTCCACCTGTTCGTTATCCGCATTTAAAGCTGTTATTACTCCATCCTGGTTAATAGCAAGGGTTCCGGGCAGTACGTCTTCCCTTTCTGCCAGGTTAAGAAGCGGCAGGAGCAGCTCGCCCCCAGGAGCCTGCAGGTTCCCTTCGGCATTGGGGGAGAAAAAACCGCTGCGGGTATAAACATGGCTGCCGTCCGGGCGTGTTATCCTGAAGAAACCGGGGCCCTCGATGGCTATTTCTGTCGGCCTGCTCCCAATCATAAGATCTCCCTGCCGGTAATGCCCAACTGCCGCAGGCCGGCTTCTTACTCCTGTGCCCACCTGGTTGGGGCGCGGCTGCTGCTGCAGGTTGGGCAGGCGTCTTTCTGCCAGGGGCTTGTAAGGCAGATCCTGAAAGCTCAGCTGCCGCTCTTTAAAGCCGGGTGTTCCTATATTGGCTATGTTATGGGCTGCGTTGTCAAGTTTAAGCTGGTGCGCCTTCATGCCTGTATAACTGCTGGCTATAGCATTTAACATGCGTCGGCCCTGAAAAAGGGCCTTCACCTCCTTATCTTAATACTCCCAGTTCGTTAGCACCGTTGGCCAGGAGCTGGTCATAAGCCTGGGCTAGCTTCTGGGCAGCTTCATAGGAACGCCTGATCCGGATTAAACTGCTCATCTCCCGGGTTAAATCCACGTTAGACTGTTCCAGGTAGCCCTGCATGACAAGCCCTTCAAATTCCAGCGGCACAGCGCCTGCCAGGGCAGCATAGCTGTTAAAACCTTCTTTAGACAATTGCTCTGCCGGGAAATTAACTATCAGCAGGTTGTCCACAAAATGACCGTCCACGGTAAGAGCTCCGTTTTCCTCCAGGATCAGCTCCCCATCCTCCAGCTGGATAGGTCCGTTTTGCCCCAGCAGGTAATTGCCCTGGGCATCAACCAGGTAACGGTTGGCATCCAGGCTAAAATGCCCATCCCGCGTGTAGCGCACACCCGTTTCTGTCTGCAGCGCAAAAAAACCATCCCCTACCAGGGCAAAATCCCAAGGCCTCCCCGTCTCCTCCAGCGTACCGGGCAGGTGGACAGTGTGGATCTCTTCCACACCGACGCCCTGCGCCAAGGTTCCAACAGGCACTGCCACGGTCCTGGAGGGCACCCCCTCAGCACCGGCAAGGGGGTTGCCGGTCCGCAAGAGCAGCTCGTCACGAAAAGAGCGGAAAATGGTTTCCTCCCTTTTATAGCCCGCTGTATTCTGATTGGCAATATTGTTGCTTATATTTTCCAGCTTAACCTGTTGTGAGAGCATAGAAGTAGTAGAAATATAAAACCCGCGCA
>JAAZDU010000203.1 GCA_012512665.1 Bacillota bacterium
AAAATTTTTTTTAGATGCAGGAAAAATGAATTTTTAAGATGAAATATTACTTATAAAAAATCTTTATATCTAAAAATTTTCTATAAGCGGTAAGAAATATAATAGAAATGAAGGTTGATTTAGATAATAGAGAAGATTAGACCGCTGTTACAGCAGGAAGTTACAAGACAATTTTATTATATATGTTTGCTCAAAGCTGATAGTTAAAAGAGGAGCTTCTGTGATATAAGAGATCACAACAACTCCTTTTATTTTTTCTGGAAGGATTTAAAATGCAGAAGTTATTAGAAGTAAAAAATCTAAAGACCTATTTTGTTTCTAATCAAAAAACTGTTCCCGCAGTTGACGGTGTAAGCTTTGGGATCAATGAAGGTGAGACGCTGTGTGTTGTGGGAGAGTCCGGTTGCGGTAAAAGCGTTACCGCTTTATCTATAATGCGGCTAATAAGCACGCCTCCCGGCAGGTTTGTGGATGGACAGGTTCTCTTTAGAGGAGAAGACTTGTTGGCCAAGCCTGAATCACAGATGCGCCAAATACGGGGCAATGAAATATCTATGATTTACCAGGAGCCCATGACCTCCCTTAATCCGGTATTTACAGTTGGAAGTCAAATTGCAGAAGCAATACGGCAACATTTGAAGCTCAACAAAAAGGAAGCCATGGAAAAAGCGGAACACATGCTGAAAATGGTTGGCATTCCGGATCCGCATAAACGGGTACGGGAATATCCACACCAGCTTTCTGGAGGTATGAGGCAAAGGGTGATGATTGCTTTGGGGCTATCCTGTAACCCCCGCTTATTGATAGCCGATGAACCGACAACAGCGTTAGATGTAACAATCCAGGCGCAGATTTTGGAACTGATGGCGGAGCTAAAAAAAGAGTTCGGTATGGCCATCATGTTTATTACGCACGATTTAGGTGTAGTGGCGGAAATAGCGGAACGGGTCGTTGTAATGTATGCGGGTAAAGTTGTGGAAGAGGCGAACACGCTTGATATTTTTACGCGGCCGCTGCATCCGTATACAGAGGGGCTTCTTGACTGTATTCCTAAAATAAGTGGTACAAAAGGCAAATTAAGAGTTATAAAAGGAACTGTGGCTAATCCTACTAATTTTCCATCAGGGTGCCGTTTCCATCCCCGGTGTTCTTATGCCCAGAGTATCTGCCGGGTTAACGAACCGGCGCTTAAGGTGTATGATGATGCTGAGAGGAAGATAGCCTGTCACTTTAAGCCTGAAGAGCGGGCTTTAGCCGAGGTGGTTAATTAATGAGCCATACTCCTGTTGAAACCCAGCATAATGATCGCCTAGCCAATGAAAACGGCATCTTATTACAGGTGGAAAACATAAAAAAGTATTTTACAGTAAAGGGAGAAAAAATATTTCACAAACACAGTTTGGTACATGCTCTCGATGGCGTTTCTTTTTATGTAAACAAGGGTGAGACATTCGGCCTGGTCGGTGAATCGGGCTCCGGCAAAACTACGGCTGGTCGAGTCATATTACGCTTAATAGAGCCTACTTCGGGAGATATCTACTTTGAAAACAAACATTTGTTATCTCTTACACGCAAGGAAATGAAGAATGTCAGGCGCCAGATGCAAATGGTATTTCAGGACCCGTATGCATCATTAAATCCAAGAATGGCTATCGGAGATATAATAGCCGAACCACTAGAGATTCACGGTGTGGGCAATCGGCAGGAAAGGAAAGAGATAGTTGAGAGCTTTCTCGAAGTAGTGGGTTTGCAATCTTCATTTATAAAGCGTTATCCTCATGAGTTTTCAGGAGGGCAAAGGCAGCGCGTAGGTATTGCCCGGGCTTTGGTCTTGCAGCCAAAACTGATAATATGTGACGAACCTGTGTCAGCTTTGGATATATCTGTTCAATCGCAAATATTAAACCTGCTCAAAGAACTACAGGAAAAATTCAGCTTGACTTATATATTTATAGCTCACGGGTTGGATGTCATCAGGTATATATCCGATCGAGTTGGTGTAATGTACCTGGGAAAAATTGTAGAGATCGCCCCCACGGAAAATCTTTTTAGCAGTCCCTGCCATCCCTATACTGAATCTTTACTTTCGGCGATACCTATTCCTAATCCCCTAAAACGCAAAAAGCGTATTATTTTACAGGGCGATATACCCAGCCCGATAAACCCTCCGCCCGGGTGCAGGTTTCATACTCGCTGCCGCTATGCACAAAAAATATGTCGGGAAGTGGAACCCGAGAAGCAGGTGCTGGGGCAGGGAGAAGTTTGGTGCCACTTTCCTTTGGCTTAAAGAGTGTAGGATTAAATTAAACACAAAAAATACCAGGCTTTAGCTTTGCTCGGTCTAAGATTTTTAGGGGGTAGAACAAATAAATGTCTTTTTTGCAGGAGTTAGCGACAAAAGCATCTGCAGTAGATTTTGCACAGCTTCCGGGGGAGGTTATAGAGGAAGCGAGATATTGCCTGCTCGATGCTCTAGGCTGCGGTTTGTTGGGAAGCTCTACGCCTGAAGGCAGGGCCATAGTCGCTGCACTAAAAGAGCTAAGCGGCAATGGCTCTGTTCCGGTATGGGGAACAAATATCTCGCTCCCTGCAGAGAGCAGCGTCATGGCCTGCGGCTCTTTTTGCCACCTGCGAGAGCTGGATGATGTGCACTATGCAATTGTGCACCCCGGTGCGGTTTGTGTCCCCGTAGCGGTGGCTGTGGCGCAGGAAAATGCTTTGACCTATAAAGATTTGCTATTAGCGATAGTAATTGGCTATGAGGTAATGATTCGTATAGCCAAAAGCATTAACTTCCTTAACCACCGCCGCCTGGGCTGGCACGCAACGGCTACCTGTGGATCATTTGGAGCTGCAGCCGCTGCAGCGAAGCTCCTTAGGTTGGATGCTTCCATGTTTACCTGGGCCCTGGGAATTTGTGGTTCCCGTACAGGCGGTACCTGGGCCTTTTCTGCGGACAACGCCATGAGCAAAAGATTGCACCCCGGTCAAGCTGCACGGGATGGGTTAACAAGCGCGTACCTGGCCAAGCATGGCATTACTGGGCCTGCCCATGTGCTTGATGCAGAGGATGGAGGCTTTTTTCGCGTAGCCTCTCAATCCTGGAATGTTGAAGATCTGACCAGGAGATGGGGAGAAGTTTGGGCTATCACTGAAATTGAGTACAAGTGGTATGCCGCGTGTAAGTCGGTTCACTCGCCGATTGAGGCCGCGAGGCAAATATTCTTGAAGGTAAAGCACAGCAGAAGGCCTAATTATACTGACATTAAACAAATAACGGTTAAAGTAAACAGCACTGCTTTGGCCATGGCCGGACGCATGTTTAAGCGAGGTTCTGTTGTTTCAGCGCAGCTAAGCATACCGTATGGCGTGGCTGTCGGCTTGCTGGGAGGGGAAGGTAGCGCGGCAGATTATACAGAAGACAAAACAAACCAGCCGGAAATTTACGAGCTGGCAAAAAAAGTAAAGGTATGCTCCCTAGAGGAGTTTGATCAATTGCGTGCATCCCAACATAAAAGTGCAGCAGAGCTAGAGGTAGAGTGGATGGACGGGCACTTAGAAACTGTTCGGGTTGCGGATCCCAAGGGTACTGTTTATAATCCTCTTAGTAGAGAAGAACTGGTAAATAAGTTTTTAAGCCTGGCTTCTCCTGTGCTGGGCCTTAAGCAGGCAGAGCGGATTAGCGAGGTTGTCATCGGCGGGAGTACGAGTTTAGCGGCAAGCGATCTTATCGGGCTACTTGCCTTGAAAGGGGAGTGATGCTTATAGTAAGTTTTGGGTTTGTTTATATCAAAGGGAGGTGCTAGATTGAAAGCAAAAAAAGATGGGGGTTTTTTTGAACGCATCCAGGGAAAAATTCATCCGGTCGCAGTAGATAATTACTATGGTCCAAAGCTGCTTAAAAGTTGCGATTCGCTTCCGTACCTGGTTAAAGTCTTGAAGGCACATGTAGTAATGCTGGCGGAACGCGATATCATTCCTAAAAAGGCGGCGGGGCAGCTTTTAACAGCTTTATCCGAGATAGGAAGCCATCAGTTGGAGCTGGACCCTACACTTGAGGATTTGTATATTAACCTGGAGAATTATTTAGTGAAGCAGGTTGGCCCGGAGACCAGCGGTTTTATGCCTGTAGCCAGAAGTAGAAACGATGTGGAAAGCACTATGTGGCGCATCGAACTAAGAGAAAAGCTCTTGCGATTGGCGCAATCGGTCCTTGCGGTGATTACAACAATAAATGATCGTGCCGAGGAAACAAAGGAAAGCTTGATGCCGGGTTACACTTACGGCCAGCAGGCACAACCTGTTACCATGGGCCATTACCTGTCCGGAATTTCCGCAGTGTTGTTGCGCGATGTAGAGAGGATATTTGATTGCATCAATCGCTTTAATTACTGCCCGTTAGGTGCCGCAGCTTTGGCCGGCACAAGTTATCCGATAGACAGGGGATTTACCGCCAGCTTGCTCGGCTTTGCCGGTGTGCTGGAGCATACACAGGATGCAGTAGCAGCTGCCGATTATATGCTTGAGGCAAGTGGGGCGGCCGTTATTTGTATAAACACACTTACACGCTTTGCTGAGGATATCATAAGGTGGTGTTCTAATGAAGTTGCCTTTGCTTCTCTGCCGGATAGCTTGATTGATTCCAGCAGTATTATGCCCCAAAAAAGAAACCCGGTTATAGTGGCAACTGTGCGCTCCTACGGCCGCTTGATAGCTGGCAAGTTTGCTGGTATTTGTGCTGCAAGTTCGGTAGGATTTGAAGCCAGCCGAGACGTTACGGTGGCCTTTGATGATGTGCTCGAATCCGTTAACCTTACTTATAATATGTCCCAGAGCATGCAGGTATGCATTAAAGAGCTTAGCTTCGATCTAGAGGCCATGGAGCAAGCTCTAAAAATCGGCTTTAGCAATACTACTGAAATTGCAGATACCCTGGTGAAAGAAGGAAAAATACCTTTTAGAACAGCTCACCAGGTTGTCGGTGGGGCTGTAGCGGAGCTGCACTATCAGAGGAAAGGGCCGGAAGACTTCACATTTGATTTGTTAAACGATTGGTGCCGCAAAATTACAGGTTCGCCCTTACCGGTGGACAAAGAGAGAATAGAATTAGCCTTTGATTTTAAGGTAGGGGTGGATCGCAGAAATTGTATTGGAGGGCCTGCTGCAGCGGAGGTGGAGCGGATGATTGAAAAGCAAAGGAACAAAGCCCGCAATTTACAGGAAACAGCCAGGCAGCTGCTGAACAAATGGGAAACAGCGGATATAGAGCTTAGGGAAAGAGCAGGCCGTTTAATTGGCTGACCTTATAGACAGATTTTGCAAAAAGTACAAAAGTAAAGGAGTGATGATAATGAAAAGGAAAAGTTTAAAGAAACTATCAATTTGTATCTTGTGTTTATTTCTGATAGGAGCTTTAATCAGCGTTAGCGGATGTTCCTCCGGGGAAGAAGATGTTCCGGCAGAAGTTACAGATCCTGACACTGCAGGTTCCGATGAGCCGAAAGAATTGATAGTCGCTATGGGAACCGATGCTTCTACGTTTGATCCCCATTTTACTACAGATTCTGCCACAGAG
>JAAZDU010000204.1 GCA_012512665.1 Bacillota bacterium
AGATAGAACGAGCCCCTACACTATTAGGATTGAAAAAGAACAATAATATGGAAATATAGATATAAGGTTGGGTGGCATTTGTCTTTAAAAGCTTATATTATATCCCTTGGCTGTGCTAAAAATCGGGTTGATACTGAAGAGATGCTGGGGAGTTTGGAGGAGAAAGGTTATTCTTTTATAGATAATCCTCGCCAGGCAACTGTCATTTTAATTAATACATGTGCTTTTATTAAAGAAGCTAGAAGAGAATCCTTAAAGATTATTAAAGAGATGGCCCTTTTAAAAAGGGAAGGCAAAAAAAGACAATTGCTGGTTGTAACGGGCTGTTTACCCCAGCTATTTAAAGAAAAGTTACCGCAGATGATACCAGATATAGATGTTTTACTCGGGGTAAATGACTTTCATTGTATAGCTAAAGCTATTGAGCTGTCTTTAAGTGGGAAAAAAATATTTAAAATTTCTGGGAAAATAAAAGAACAACAGGAGGTAAAAAAACGAGTATATACATCCCGGGGCTATGCTTATCTTAAAATTGCTGAAGGGTGTAATAATAAATGTTCCTACTGCCTGATACCTAAAATACGCGGCCCTTTAACCAGTAAATCAGAAAATGACGTATTGCAGGAGGCTAAAACCCTAGCTAGAAATGGTTTTAAAGAAATAATATTAATTGCCCAGGATACCGCTGCCTATGGAATAGATAAATTCGGTTACCCTGTATTGGCTAGATTATTAGAAAAAATACAAAAAATAAAAGATATAAGATGGATAAGGTTATTGTATCTGCAACCTCATAATATAACTGATGATTTGATCGACACTATAGCCAAATATGATAAAGTATGCAAGTATATTGATATGCCCCTCCAGCACATAGATAATTTAATCTTAGAAAAAATGAAGAGAAAGATTAATGAAAAAAGCATTTACTGCCTAATTCGTAAGCTTCGCCAGCGAATTCCAGGCGTCATCTTGCGTACTACGTTGATGGTAGGTTTCCCGGGGGAGACCAGGTCATCTTTTGTGAAGTTAGCTTCTTTTGTTTTAAGGGGTAAATTCGATCGATTGGGGTGTTTTTGTTATTCTTCTGAAAAAGGGACTTTAGCTTCTGAATACAAAAGAAAAGTTCCTAAAAGGGTGCAGGAAAGAAGAAAAAAAGTAATTATGATCATACAAAGAAGAATATCCAAGAAAAAAAATAAGGAGCTTATTGGCCAAAAAAAGGAAGCTATAGTAGAAAAACGCATTGATAGCAATCTTTATTGGGGAAGAACTTATGCCAATGCTCCGGAGGTAGATGGCGGTATTTATATTGTCAGCGATAAACCCCTTAAAAGCGGGGATTTTATCCAATCTGTAATAGTAGGCGCAGATCCTTATAATTTGATAGGAGAGATAACTGAATGAGCCTGGCAAATAAGCTTACTGTGGTTAGAATTATTCTTGTGCCAGTATTCATGATCTTCCTTTTGGTAAAAATAATTCCCTTTGGCGAGCTATGGGCAGCTTTAATTTTTGTACTGGCAGCGGTAACCGATGGTCTTGACGGTTATTATGCTAGGAAAATGAAAAAGGTAACCAGGTTCGGTAAATTTTTAGACACCCTGGCAGATAAATTACTTATTTCAGCTGCTTTAATATCTTTAGTTGCCCTCAATGCACTGAATCCCTGGGTAGCTTTTATAATAGTGAGCAGGGAGTTTGCTGTTACTGGATTACGCCTCCTGGCTGCTGCTGAAGGAATTATCATAGCTGCTAACCCATGGGGAAAGCTAAAGACTATTGCGCAAATTTGCATGGTGCTGGCAATAATAATTGAAATGTTTATTTATACTGCAGCGGGCAAAACGCTATGGCTGAAAACATTGCTGACATACTACCCGGCCGCTGAAATATCTTTGGTTGCTCTTTGGTCTGCAGTCATATTGACCATCATTTCTGGGATATACTACTTTTATCATTATAAAAAGGTTATTTACTAAACTAATAATTGCAATAGCATTCATCCCTGGCATATTTATGTAAACTTAATTTGCCAGGGATTCTTTATTGTTAGGAGGAAAAACTTTTGCTATAATAGATTATGTTAACCAGGAGGGCTGAACGATGTTAAAAGATATCAAATGGCCAGTTGTTATTATTTCTTTTGTTTTAACACTGGCAGCCCTATATTTTATAAATAATTGGCGGATAAGCCACTTAATTGATGAGCCGTTAAAAAAGAGCCTGGAAGCTAATCCTCAAGTAAAGTCGGTCGAGATGCTTAAGCGCAATGATACTGTGGTTTTTACCGTGCAGCTTACTAATGTTTCCGACTTTAAAGCCACCTATAATGATCTTAGGAGTGAAATTGAAAATTTTATAGGAGATAAAGAATATCATCTTTTTTTTCAGAGCAACGACGATGGCAATGATGATAATAATTTAAGTCGTTTTTATAACGAGATCCATCTTTTTCTTTATGAAGCTGCACGAACTGGTAATTATATTGTCGCGAAAGAAGAGCTTGCTCAAATTGCACATGAAATGGGAATCATTAATTATCAGTTCCAGGTTGATGAAAAAAGGATATATTTTTTTGCGGAAAAAGATGGTTCAATATTATGTAAGACAATTGAACTGGAGGAGAATAGGGTTTGATTAAAGAGCTCTCAATAGGTGCAGGCTTGGCTGTGATTATAGGGCTTATATGGGCAGGTATTAATTTATACCCTTTATTATTTGTGATTGGTTTATTTTACCTCCTGTTAATAACGACTGAATTCGGCGGTGGGTCGAATAAAATCTCCAGCTTTAACGTTGGAGACAACAAAGTGCCACAGATTAGTTTTGAAGATATAGGCGGGCAGTCA
>JAAZDU010000020.1 GCA_012512665.1 Bacillota bacterium
ATCAACTGTCGGAAGGGTTAACAGTAATGGCTAATTCACTGCGGGCAGGCTTCAGCTTCATGCAGGCTGTGGACACGCTGAGCAAGGAGATGCCCCCGCCCTTATCCACAGAATTTGCCCGCCTTTTAAAAGAGATGAACCTGGGCACCACCACGGAAAGCGCCCTCGACAACCTCATGCGCAGGGTGGACAGCAAAGACCTGGACCTGGTCGTAACCTCAGTGAAAATACAGCGCCAGGTAGGAGGTAACCTGGCGGAGATCATAGACAATATCGCTAAAACTATACAACAGAGGAACAAACTACAGGGCCATTTAAAAACTCTAACGGCCCAGGGAAGAATATCCGGTCTGATCATAGGCCTTTTGCCCATCTTTATCATATTATTCGTTTCCCTGCTCAACCCGTCTTACCTCACAACCCTTGTTACTAATCCGGCAGGTCTTTTCATGCTGGCCTATGCCCTGGTTTCTGAAATCATCGGTTTTCTTATTATTAAAAAAATCGTTACCATTGACTTTTAGAGAGGATGTCTTTTATGGTCTACGCTGCTTCTCTCTTTGCCTTTCTCTCCTTCTTCACCCTGGGTTTAGCCCTGGGAAACAAGAAAAAGAAAGAAAAAATAAACGTAGCCAGGCGCCTGGGACAAGTTATGGAAGAAGACTCCCCCACTGGCATCAGGCAGGCTGAATTAAAACAACCTTTTGCCGAGAGGGTCATAAAACCTTTCCTGGCAAGTTTTTCTTCTATCTGCACCCGCCTTCTGCCTGGAAGTCTGCACCACAATCTGGCTCCCAAACTGCAAAAAGCTGGCAGCCCGGGTAACTTATCTGCGGGAGAATTCCTGGCCTTAAAACTATTTCTCTGCATCATGCTGGCGCTGCCTGCTGTTATCATCCCCGGCAGGTTCAGCTGGCAGGTTATGGTCATCGCCGCTGCCGGCTGGTTTATACCGGACCTCTATCTGCAAAACCTTATTAAAAAAAGGCAAGAAGAAATACAAAAAACCATGCCAGACATCCTGGACCTCCTGACTGTTAGCGTGGAAGCAGGCCTGGGCTTCGACGGCGCCCTGGCCAAGGTAGTAGAAAAAGTCCAGGGAAATATTATTGCAGAAGAATTTCGCCGCGTTTTAAAAGAAATCGGCATGGGTAAAGTCCGGAAAGCTGCCCTAAAAGATATGGCAAATAGGCTTGCCCACGAAGACGTAACCACTTTCATAGGGTCAATCATCCAGGCTGAACAATTGGGCATAAGCTTCAGCAGAGTGCTGCGCCTGCAGTCGGAACAGATGCGCTACAAGAGGAAACAAAGGGTGGAAGAACAGGCTATGAAAGTACCGGTGAAGATGCTTATACCGCTGGTCTTTTTTATCTTCCCTACCATCTTTATAGTCCTTTTAGGGCCTGCGGCTATCAAAATATTTACCACCCTCTTACAATAAGCCTGGGAGGAACTTCTATGGAGGAACAATACTTGCACAACCTGCTTTTGCTTATCATCCTCACCATCTGCCTCTACACTGACCTGAAAAAAAGAAAAGTATACAACAAAGTAATCCTGGCAGGGCTGGCCCTGGGCATAACCTTAAACATCCATTACCTGGGCGCTGAAGGCCTTATTTTTAGCCTTAAAGGATTGGCCCTGGGAGTTGCCCTTCTTTTTCTCCCCTTTGCTGCCGGAGGCATGGGAGCCGGAGACGTTAAACTATTAGGCGTGGTGGGTATCATTAAAGGAGCCGAATTCGTCTTTTCTGCTTTTCTTTTTTCTGCTCTGGCGGGAGGGATGCTGGCCCTGATCGCTCTTGCTGTCAAAAAAAGGCTGCTACCTGTTATCTGCAGTTTGGGAGGCGCCCTTAAGCTGTTCCTCTGGAGCGGATTTAAAATAAACCCCCTCCCAACCCTTAAATCCACTTCTTCTATAAATATCCCCTACACTCCGGCTATTGTTCTGGGCACCCTTACTGCTATCTTTCTAAATATAGCTTAAGCTTAAATCCTTTTTACTTCCCCTTCCGCAACTTTTTTTGAAGGATTTTGCAATAAAATGGTCAATAATAAAAGTTAGACGTAAATTTACAGCATGGGGTTGGTTTTTATGCTGGAAAATGTGCAAATTTTTTGGGAGGGAATTTGGCTGGAGGCCACAGTAGCCATCATTATTTTCCTGGCTTTTTTGCTTATAAGGAGTATTTTTACCAGATATATTTTTAAACTGCTCTTAAAACTAAGCAAAAAAACCGCAGTAGTTCTGGATGATAATATTTTACTGTCTTTCGAGCGGCCCTTAAAAGCTTTTTTTATTTTTCTCGGCCTTTACCTGGCCCTGACCGTGCTGCCGCTGACGCCAGCCCAGGATGCCTTTATCGCCAGGATCTTCCGCTCGTCTCTCATAATCTTAATAACCTGGGGCCTTTATAACCTGACAGGGGTTTACTCCTCCCTTTTTGTAAAGATTGGCAAAAGGATGAACCTGGAAATAGATAGCGTGCTTCTACCTTTTTTGTCAACACTAACCCACTTCATCATTATTGCTCTGGCCTTAAGTGTTTTAGTTGGGGAATGGGGATACGATATCAGCGGCATTATAGCTGGCCTGGGCCTGGGCGGGCTGGCAGTAGCCCTGGCAGCCCAGGATGCCCTCTCCAACATCTTCGGCGGCATGGTCATCTTACTGGATAAACCTTTTTCTATCGGGGACTGGATATATACGCCAAGCGTAGAAGGTACGGTAGAAGATATATCCTTTCGCAGCACCAGGATAAGGACTTTTGCCCAATCACTGGTAACAGTTCCTAACTCCAAGCTGGCCAATGAGGCTATCACCAACTGGTCCCGCATGGGCAAACGTCGTGTTACCTTTAATTTAGGAGTCACTTACTCC
>JAAZDU010000205.1 GCA_012512665.1 Bacillota bacterium
ATTTTTTCTTCTATGGATGATGATGCACGACCTTTCATCGGCTCGACCCAACCCGCCTGCACTGCTTCAGCAAGACCCCTAACTACTGGCAGGTGATACCTATCAGAAAAATGGAGGCAATCTTTGATGTAGTCTTCAATTTCAGATAAATCTGCTCCCTGTACCTGGAGGCTCCACAGCAAAGGCCCGTAGGAAAGACCAGCATGATGGAGATCGCCACAGTTTTTACCGCGCTGGATAGCTTCAAGGCTAACGCTAGCGATCTCCGCGGGGCGATTTCTGGAGTGCATTAGTGTTAGGGCTCTTCCAGTCATAGATCTGGTAGCAGCTAAGGTATTGGGAAATTTTGCAGACAAGTCGCGGGTTAAATCTTCATAAAAGAAAGACTGTTCGTATTCTTCCTGTTCAGCAAAGTAAATGGCCATTACTATAAAAGCGTAGATCAGGGCTTCATCCATGCCGGTTGCCAGGCAGTGCAGAACTGCCTGCGCCCCTACGAGATAAAGCTGTGGTACAAGCCCGGAAAGGTACAGGTCGACCAGCAGCTCACTGTAGAACGCGGACTCGATCCGGCTCTTTCTATCAGAGGCAAAAGGCATGGCTAGGACCGTCTCCCGGATATCGATATCCTTAGCAGTAATTTCAGCAATCATCTCATTCTTTTTTTTCTCCACTTCTTCCAGACTATCGGGGATGGCTTTACCAAAATAGCCCAATCCCCGTTTAGCTGTCTCAATCGCTTTGATAATATTGCCGGTAGATGATAGCGCAACCATTTGTTCAGCCAGGGCTTCCATTTTATCCAAATCGGTCTGGGCGTGTTCAAGCAATATATTGAGCAGCCTTTCACTGGCTGCATAGTTGTCACACATCAATTCTGTCTTAGCCGACCTCTGATAAATGCGAAAAGTCCGCTCGTAGTGGTTACCATCCCAGCAATTATCCGGCAACAGTTTCCAGCTAAGATTGTAGTATTCGTTCGCTACCTCTGCGGCAAGGGAGTCAAGAGCCTTGTTACCGGCATAGTAATTAATATCTGCCAGGAAATAAGCAGTTTTTTTATCCAGACTTTTCCCCCGCCCCAGATTAAGGTGGTAAACGATAGTAAAAAGATTTTCAAGCTTTTCTAGTTCCTCCAAATTTATGATATCTTTGGGAGCATCACTGAGGAGACGATTGCCAATCTGCCAGTGGATATGGCGGCGCCTTTGTTCCGATATGGTGGATAACACTGCTTCTTGAACACGGTCATGAATGAATTGCAGCTGATCCTTGTTTTGTATTAGCAATCCCTCTCTAATGGCCAGTTTTAACATTTTAAAGGTTTCTAAAAGGGTTGTCCCTCTAATTTTTGCAATCTCTGCAGGAGAAAAGGTATTACCCAAGCAAGCGCAGTATTCCAGCAGTGTGGTCAGCTCTGGCGGTAATTTCTGAATTTTAATGTTAAATAGGGCAACCAGGCTGGTAGGTATGGGGAACCTACGAATTTTAGCCAAATCCCAACGCCACTGCCTATTTCCAGCAAGAAAAAGCAGTTTTTCGTTGTACAAGTACGACAGGCTCTCACAAACAAAAAGAGGATTTCCTGCACACAAAGTGTGTATAAAATCTGCTAACTCTCTTGTTTGCGCCAGCGGTGCGTTCAAGATGTAGGAGACCATTTCATGGCAGTGTTCCACTTGCAAAGGTCCCAGCCTAATTTCTTGCAAGGGCTGATTATCCTTGCCAGCCTTCCGAATGAGCCTGACAAGAGGATGGCTAGCATCAACCTCATTATGGCGATAAGTGCCCAGAATAAAAAGATAAGAATAATGCCGGTAATTAGCTATGACATTCGTTAAAAAATCAAGGGAGGCCGAATCGCACCACTGCAGATCATCAATAAACAGGGTCAAGGGGTTTTCTTCACTGGCCAAACAGGTCAGAAACTGCTCAAAGAGATCACGAAACCAATTAAGTGATTCTACAGGAGCCGGTGGTTTCGGGGTTGGCTGTAGACCAATCAAAGCCTCCAATTCCGGTATTAGACCCGTTAAAGCCCTGCCATTATCTCCCATGGCATACAATATTTTGTTCTTCCACTGCGCAACCCTTGTGTCGCTTTCGGTAAGAATAATTCGAATCAAAATCCTAAAAATTTGGAGCAGCGAGCTGTAGGGTATGTTTTTTTGGTATACTTCACATTTCCCTGAGGCGAAATAGCCCCGGCGTTTTACAATCGGCTTTTGCAGCTCTTGGATGAGGCGGGTCTTTCCGCTTCCGGGCAGGCCAGAAATAAAG
>JAAZDU010000206.1 GCA_012512665.1 Bacillota bacterium
TATAGCTACCAGTAATATAGACAGCGATTACCTGGAAAAAATTGCGCAGAACAACCTGCCTGGCATTGTTTTTGCTGAAAGGCATAACAGATATGCTGAAGGAGTTTGGGGATCCCATCTGCTGGGTCATTTAAGCCCTATGGACCAGGATGGTAAAGTAGGGCTTGAATATGTTTTTAACGATGAATTAAGTCCTGAAAGACCTAATGTTCTTGCAGCTGTGGTAGACGGCAAGGGTCGCTTAATCAGTGGTATTGGTTACCGCTACAGGAAAGATAAAAGTTCTTATGGCCCTTATAATATAGTCTTAACCATTGACCTGGAAATGCAAAAAATTGTTGAAAGGGTCATGGATCAAAGAATATTACAAGGCGCAGTGGTAGTGATAGACCCTTACCAGGGGGATATTTTAGCAATGGCCAGCCGGCCAAATTATAACCCCGAGCAAGTATCCACCTACTTAAATCACCAGGAAGAATACCAGGATTTTTTAGTTCTTAAACCTTTACTCAACCGTGCCTTGTTGAGCTATCCGCCTGGTTCGATCTTTAAACTGGTTGTGGCTGCTGCTGCCTTAGAAACAAATGCGGTCTCGCTTTTTGATACTTTTTCCTGCCCTGGTTATTTTGAATTAGGCAATGACATCTTTAGATGTTCTAATCCGAACGGGCATGGTGAGATTACTTTTGCTGAGGGCTTTGCATATTCTTGCAATACAGTTTTTATAAAGGTTGCCATGCAGATGGGAAGAGAAACTATTTATCACTATGCAAAATTATTAGGATTAGGACAAAAAACCGGTGTACCTTTAGGTAGTAAGCAAGAAGGAGGAGAGGCTGAGGGGTTTGTCCCATCTCCACAGGAGATGCCTTTTTTAGGCGATTTGGCTTTAACTGCTATTGGTCAGGGTAAGGTTGAGATGACGCCTTTACAGGTTGCCAGGTTAACAGGCATCATAGCAGGTGGAGGGAAAGAACTTCATCCCCGGCTTGTTCAAGCCATAACTACCAGACAGGGTTACGAAGTGCGAAAATTTAACTCGCCGCGTAAAAGAAGTCAAATATTATCTCCTTCTGTGGTTCAGCAATTAAAATATATGATGCTGGGGGTTACATCTTATGGGACTGGCCAAGATGCTTTTCTGGAGGATTTTATCGCGGGAGGCAAAACAGGTACAGCAGAAACAGGCAGGATAGTAAACGGAAGCGAAGAAACATATTCCTGGTTTACGGGTATCGTTCCCCTTGATTCTCCCGGAGTGGTAATTACAGTTTTTATAGAAAAACCCATCCAAGGTAGTGCAGCTAGTGTCTTTCAAGAAATAAGCCAGGGTGTTATCGAAATCCTAAAAAAACGGTAATTGGCTGCTTATATACCCGCTGCTCATAAAAGGCCGTAAGGCCTTTTTTTACTGTTTTTTGAAGGATTTCCACTAGATGCGGTGAAGTTAAATTATGTTTTGTTATGTTATATTTTGTCATGAACAAAAGGATTATCCTTGTTAGAAAAGAAACCGATATAATAAGCTAACTCTTTGTATAATACAAATGGGGCTGAACAGGACTAGTCTTGCCTAAACGAATATTTTTAAGAGATAAGGGGGAGAGTTTTAGCATGAAGCTTGTTACTTTTAAGCCTGGTGAAGAAGAAAGCTGGCAGGTTGGTCTTATTCTTGCAAGCCGTGTTATACCTTTGGGCGATAAATTAGAAGAACTGGGCCTGCCTTTTAAGGTTAATAATATGTCAGATTTTTTAAAAATGGGTGACAGGGCCTTTCACCTGGCGCAGCAGGTGGCACAAAAGGCGGGAAGCACAGAGGAAGGTTTTGCTCTTAATAGCGTTAAACTGGGGCCACCGGTTATTGAGCCCGGTAAAATTATTTGTGTGGGTTTAAATTATACTGACCATGCTCTGGAGGGGGGCAACCCTATTCCTGAAGAACCGGTCCTTTTCGGTAAGTACGCAAATGCCATTGTTGGCCCTGGAGGGGCAATTTGTTTGCCACCGGAAAGCAAGCAGGTTGACTTTGAAGCAGAGCTGGCTGTAGTTATAGGGGAAAAAACTTACCGGGTTAGTGAAAAAGAAGCCCTTAGCTGCGTGGCAGGCTACTTAAATTTTAACGACATCAGCGCCAGGGATCTGCAGCGAAGAGATGGGCAGTGGATGAAAGGGAAATTTTTAGATACATTTGCCCCTATCGGACCATGGCTTGTTACTCCCGACGAGGTAGGCAACCCTAATAAATTAGATATAAAGCTTTTCCTAAATGGGGAAATAATGCAGTCCTCTAATACAGAAAATATGATTTTTTCTGTTGAGTACCTTATCTCTTTTATTTCTTCCTTGGTTACCCTCTTGCCGGGAGATATCATAGCTACCGGTACTCCCTCTGGTGTTGGTTATGCCCGCAAACCACCTGTGTTTCTTAAAGAAGGGGATATAGTGCAAGTGGCTATTGAAAAACTGGGCGTTTTAGAGAATCTAGTTGTGCGGAGGAAAGCTTAATGCTGGCCAAAACCAATTCCTGTACTCTTTTGGGCATTGAGGGCTATGCTGTAGAGGTGGAAGTAGATATATCGCTAGGGCTGCCAGAGTTTCATCTGGTGGGGCTACCTGATACTGCTGTAAGGGAGGCTAAAGATAGGGTAAGGGCTGCTATCAAAAACAGCGGCTTTACGTTTCCATCACAGCGTATCACTGTCAATCTTGCCCCTGCCGATATACGCAAAGAAGGCTCTATGTTTGATCTGGCCATTGCCATGGGAATACTGGCAGCTTCAGGAGAAATTTCTCAAGATAAATTGAATGGCCTTTTTTTCCTGGGTGAGCTATCATTGGATGGTTCACTAAGAAGCGTCAATGGTATTTTACCCCTGGCCTCTTCATTAAACCCAAAAGAGTGCCGCCATCTTTTTGTTCCCGCTGCTAATGCAGTAGAAGCAGCCCTGGCAAACAATGTTTCCGTATTTGGTGTAGATAGCCTAACGGATCTGGTTTTGTTTTGCAAGGGAGAAAAAGAGCTGGTTCCTGTAGATGTAAAAAGGACTGATCAGCTAGCCCTGGGTAAAAAGAGTAATTATAGCGAAGATTTTGCAGATGTCAGAGGCCAGGAGTCTGCTAAACGAGCTTTGGAAATTGCTGCAGCTGGCAATCACAATGTACTTTTATACGGTCCACCTGGTAGTGGTAAAACCATGCTGGCGCGTCGCTTGTCAACCATTTTACCTTCCATGAGCCTGGAGGAGAGCCTGGAGGTGACAAAAATCTACAGCGTAGCCGGGCTATTACCCAGCGATTCTCCCCTCATAATGGAGAGGCCTTTTCGGTCGCCACATCATTCCGCAACTGCTGCGGGCATAGTTGGCGGAGGTAGAATTCCCCGGCCCGGGGAAGTAAGCCTTGCTCATAACGGAGTCCTTTTCTTGGACGAGTTTCCCGAGTACTCTAGGCAGGTGCTGGAAACCCTCCGTCAACCCCTGGAGGATAAAATAGTTACCATTACTCGTGCTAACGCCAGCATTTCTTACCCATGCAATTTTACCCTGGTGGCTGCAATGAATCCTTGTCCCTGCGGCAATTATGGCAACCCATTTAAGGAATGCAGCTGTACGCCCACCCAGATAAAAAAATATAACCAGAAAGCCTCAGGCCCCCTTGTGGATAGGATTGATCTACAAATTGAAGTGCCATCTCTTGAGATCGATAAGATAAATAAGCTTAGCAGGGGAGAACCTTCTGCAGTTATACGGAGCAGGGTGGAAGATTGCCGCAGGCTCCAGCGGGAGAGGTACAAAGGTACTGCTACCACTGCTAACGGGAATATGAATGCACAGCAGTTAAAGAAGTATTGCAGTTTAAGCAAAGATGCCGAAAAATTATTGTTTTCAGCTTTTAAACATTATGGCCTCTCGATGAGAGGTCGCACCAAATTATTAAAAGTTGCCAGGACCATAGCTGACCTGGAGGGCGAGACAAAAATTTGCTCACACCACATTGGTGAGGCTATCCATTACCGCTGCCTGGACAAGCACTTTTAAAGAAAGGGAAAGCGCGTGGGAA
>JAAZDU010000207.1 GCA_012512665.1 Bacillota bacterium
AATAAACATAAGCCCTCCCGGGAGGGCCAAACATGACCTGATTGCGTTTTGTTATGCCTCGACTTCCATGACATGCGGGGTCATCTTTACTTAAATATGCTTCAACCTCTACAATCCTGCCCGATGTTATCCCTTCCTGCGTAAAGGAAACCAAAATTTTTCCCAAAAGATCAGGGGCAACGCTTTTAGAATTCCTCCTGTAAAAGGAGTTTGGCAACACTTGCATTGTCAGATTCACCTTATATTTTAGCTCAAGCTTAAGCCTCTAATCAAAAAATCAAACACCGAAGAATATAACCCAGAAAAGAAATGCTCTATTATAGCGATAAACGCTGAAGATCTCAGCAAATCAGACACAAATTCGGTCGCAAAAAAGGAAGCCAGGCTAATTAAAATAAAAAGCACCAATAAAAAATGGAAAACACTAAAAATGCCTCCCCCAACAACATTTAAAGGGCCAACAACAGGCAGTATATTAACAAGCTTAAAAATCCTGCAGAAAACACTTAAAAGGGCCATCAAGATGAAGAAAATAAATACAAAGCCAAACAGCGTTAATAAAGTTGAACTCATCCATACTCCAGCAGCTTCCCGCTGAAAAACAGCCAGCTCTTCAGGAATTATTATTTCTTGAAACAATTGCTCGGGCGCTAACGTTGATAACCTTTTCTGTAAGAAAGAGCCCAGGGGTAGAATGGTGGCAAACCAGTTACCCACAGCACTCGACCATTTAATAGCAATAAAAAAAGCAATAACAGTTCCTGTCAGCTTGAAAGCCTGCATTACAAGGCCTTTTTTGGCACCATTAAAAAAACTCAAGAGGGCAACAAATATAAGGAGGAAGTCCAACCAATTCATTAATTCACCTGGCTTTCTTTTTTTTGCTTTTAAGGCTCGCTCCTTCTTCTAATTTTATAAGCCTGTCAGCCATGTTTAAAGCAGTCAGTATGGCCAATTTTTGCGTGCTTATGCGTGGATGCTTTTCGGCCAATTCAGACATAATGTTATCTACCTTCTGAACCACCTTTTTTAGGTGCTCCAGAGATGACTCGCTGCAAATAATATATTCTTCTCCCTGGATTTTAGCAATTAGCCTGTTCTTGGAGTTTTTCATTGTTCCTCCCTGTTGCCTAGGGTATAAAATACTTAAAAATCCCTTAAAGAAGCCTGAAATTTTTTCGCAAGCTCTTCACAAATCCTGCTCAGCACATCTTCAACCTCATCATCGGTGAGAGTACGCTCTTGATGTCTAAATGAGACAGAAAAAGCTATGCTCTTAAACCTTTCAGGAATTTGCTTGCCTTCATACACATCAAAAAGCTGAACGCTATCAATAAAAGGTTTGCCGAACTCTACAATTGTACGCTTCAATTCTTCAGCCGCTACTTCTCTAGGCACAATAAGCGCCAAGTCCCTCAAAACAGCAGGATATTTAGGTACAGCTTTAAAACGGGGGGTTAAATTAGCATGAGGTAAAATTAAATCTAAAGACAACTCTGCTAAATAAACTCTGTTTTTTGCATGCAAGGATTCGCTTATTGCAGGGAGCAGTTCTCCTAAAAAACCAAGACATGTACTTTTATAAAAAATTGCTGCCGCTCTGCCTGGATGTAAAAAAGGCTGCTGACTCTTTTGGAAGTTTAAATTGTTTATACCTAAAGATGCAAATACTTTTTCAATAATACCTTTAAGGTAGTAAAAATCTACAGTATATTCTTTTTTCTGCCAAGATGAATTGTACCTTTTGCCTGTGGCAGCCAGGCACAGTGTTAACTTTTCCAGCGGCAAAAGTTTTTGGCCTGTATCATTTTCTCGTGGAATAAACACCGCCCCCATCTCAAATAACCTTTGGTTTTGATTACCCCGGTGAAAATTAAAAGAAAGAGTCTGCAGCATATTTGGGACTAAAGTTGTCCTCATTGCTTTCTGATCCTCACTGAGAGGGTTGGAAATAGTAAGGGTATTGCGCAAAGGATGGTTGGCGGGAATATTAATATCATCAAAACGCTTTGGATCCATAAAAGAAAACGTAATAATTTCTGCCAGGCCGGCACTGGCCAAACAATTCTTGATTTTATTAAGTACTCTTTGGCGTGTACTTAGCCTGCCCGATGTAAGCCTTCCTTGAGGGAGGCGGGCTGGAATCTTATCATATCCTTCCACACGAGCAATTTCTTCAATTAAATCTTCTTCAATAGAAATATCGTTCCTCGATGCTATAGTTTTTACTTTCCATATTCCCTGCTCCTGCTTATCATTAACCTCAAAGCCTAAGGAGCAAAGTATATCTTTCATCCTTTCCTCTGGCACCTGATAACCTAAAATCTTGGGAACTCTTTTTACATCAAACTCAATAAAAGAAGGTTTAAACGGCTTTGGATAGACATCAACAATTCCTTTATAAATTAAGGCCCCAGCATATTTGGCAATTAAATAAGCTGCTCTGTTCTGAGCTGTAATGGTCATCTCAGGATTAGAACCTTTTTCAAATCTTTGCGAAGCTTCCGAAGGCAGCCCTAAGCTTTTGGCAGTTTTCCGTACACTTACCGGGTTAAAATGAGCTGCTTCCAAAAGCACTTTATTGGTGCTAGCAGAAATCTCTGTTTCTTCGCCACCCATAACACCAGCAACACCAACAGCTTTTGAGGAGTCTGCAATAACCAGCATATCAGGTGAAAGGCCGCGGCAAATTCCATCAAGTGTAATCAGTTTCTCCTGCGGCCTGGAAAGCCGGACTATTAATTTATTACCGGAAAGCTTCTCAAAATCATAGGCATGAAGGGGCTGGCCTGTTTCCCACATAACATAGTTAGTAATATCAACAATATTGTTGATCGGCCTTAAACCTACTTTTAAAAGCCTCAATTGCATAAAAAGAGGAGAAGGACAAACCTTAACCTGCTCCATATACCTGGCAGTAAACCTTTGGCACTGCGTAGGCTCTTCAATATCCACTTTAATTATTTCTTCTGCCCTGGCGTCGGCTTCTTCACATGTATAATTGAATTCTTTTAAAGGTGCGCCAGTTAGTGCGGATATTTCTTGCGCCACGCCCAAAAGTCCCAGGCAATCGGAACGATTTGGGGTTAAAGCAAGTTCAAGAATTTTTTCATTTAGATTTAAAACATCATTTATATCGGCCCCCGGGGCAACATCAGCCGGTAGAATCAAAATACCATCTTCACCATCTTCCAGGGCAAGCTCCAGCCCTAGCTCCTGTGCAGAACAAAGCATGCCCTCCGATAATTCGCCTCGGATTTCTGTTTTATTAACATTTAATCCACCAGGTAGCTTGCATCCAGGTAAAGCAACAGGTACAATATCGTTTTCTTTAATATTCCATGCACCGCAGACGATATTAAGCCTCTGCTCCCCGGTAAATACTTTAACAAGTTGTAACTTATCAGCACTGGGATGTGGCTTTAAAAATTCGATGCGCCCTGCTACTAAATTAGGTACTTTACTACAGAACTCCTTCACTTCCTCTACTTCTATTCCAGCCATAGTCAACTGCTCTGCCATATCTTCCGGCGTCATATCCAGCTCGACATATTCAGAAAGCCATTGGTAAGGAACTTTCATGGTGTAACCTCCTTGTCCTATGAGCGTATCAGCTGATTAAAATTGTTGCAGCATGCGTAAATCGTTTGTAAAGAAGGCTCTCAAATCATCAAAGCCATATTTTAACATCGCTATTCTTTCAACTCCCATACCAAAGGCAAAACCGGTTACCTCGCGTGGGTTGTAACCCGACATGGAAAGAACATTGGGATGCACCATACCAGAACCTAATATTTCTAACCAACCAGTGTAGCTGCACACCCTGCATCCAGAACCGCCGCAGTTTACACAGGAAATATCTACTTCAGCGCTGGGCTCAGTAAATGGGAAAAAGCTTGGGCGAAGGCGAATATCCCTTTCCTCCCCAAACATTTGCCTAGCAAAGTGCAAAAGGACGCCTTTCAAGTCTGCGAATGAAATATCCTTATCTATGGCCAATCCTTCAACTTGGTGAAACATAGGCGAGTGTGTGGCATCATCATCACGCCTGTATACTTTGCCCGGAGAAATGATGCGAACCGGGATTTTAGGGGCGAATTGTTCCATGGTGTGAACCTGAAC
>JAAZDU010000208.1 GCA_012512665.1 Bacillota bacterium
CTTAAAATCAGCCTCTCCCGGTATTTGTCCATATCCTTAATAATTCTTTCCTGGCCAAAAGGCGAAAGAGTGATGGCAGTACCAGAAACAGCAGCCACTTTTGCTTTATCCATCAGCTCAAATACTTTGTCTTGCAAAACTTCAGAGTAAATATAAAGATTGTCAAACTCTGAGAGGGCATCCAGCATGGCATTGCCTGTTGTACCAACTCCCCCCTGAATGGGCAAAAGGTTAGCAGGCAATCTGCCCTTTTTTACTTCTTCTTTTAGAAAATCGCAGAGGCGTCTAGCCAGTGAAATAGCCATCTTGTCAGGCTGTTGGATAGAATACGGGTTATCGGGTATGCTGGTCTCCACCACAGCAATAATTTTATCAGGGTCAACTTCAACATAAGGCTTACCTATCCTCTGGTCCGGCTTTTCCACTGGAATAGCCTTGCGATGAGGGGGATCTTGAGGCACATAAATATCATGCACGCCCTCCAGGGCCAAAGGCTGCGACTTGTTTACTTCAATAATAATTTTTTCAGCTTTTTGTACAAACGTGGGTACACTCCCCACTGAAGTAGTAGGAATAATATAGCCATCTTCGGTAATAGCTGTAGCCTCAACGATAGCGATATCTAAGTCACCAAAATAACCGTAGCGAATTTGTTCAGGTGTATGGCTGAGGTGGTAATCTATAAATTGGACTTCTCTGCTGTTAATATGCTTTCTAATGGATTTGACAGACTGGTAAGGCAACCTTTTGCCCAGCGCCCCCACAGCGCTCAATGCACCGTCCAGCTCTTCTCCCACAGAAGCACCGGTCCATAAATTAATCTTTACTCTTCTTCCGACTTTAATATGTTCAGCTAGAGCCTGGGGGACTGCTTTAGGATAACCAGCCCGGGCAAAGCCACTGGTAGCAACAGTCATTCCATCCTTAATATTTTTTGCTGCCTTATCTGCTGTAACGATCTTTTTCTTAAGTGCTGGACTTCTAATACGCTCTTTGCTCAACGTTCTAACCTCCAATAATAAATTATTTTTATATGTTCCCTATAAGCAACCCAGGATTACATCTACGAGGTTCCGGCTAAAATAATTTGCACTGACTGGTTTGTTTTTATTGTTACTTTCCTTGAAAATTGGGCTTTCTTTTCTCCAAAAAGGCTGCCACACCTTCTTTTTTATCTTCCGTAGCACATGCTAGGGCATGTAAATAGGACTCATGGGCAAGGCCCTCGTACAAACCAACCTCCAGGGAACGGTTAACCGCTTCCTTTGCGTACTGAATAGCAAGAGGAGATTTTTGCACGATCTTTCCAGCCAGTTTCTTGGCTGCGTCCATTAGCTCTTCAGCTGGAACCACTTTGTTTACTAGCCCGATGCGGTATGCTTCCTGGGCATCTATCATGCTGCCTGTTAATATCATTTCCATAGCTCTGCCAAAACCTATCATGCGGGGAAGCCTTTGCGTAGCTCCGTCCCCGGGGATAATCCCCAAATTAACCTCGGGAGAGCCAAAGCGTGCTCCTTCTGCAGCCACTCTCAGCGTGCAAGCAATTGCCAGCTCCAGGCCTCCGCCCAGGGCAAAACCGTTAACAGCCGCTATAGATGGAATGTTCATCTCCATCAGCCTGTTAAAAACCTGCTGACGCCTCCTGGTTTGCTCACGCCCAAGAATAAAATCCCTCTGTTCCAGTTCCTTAATATCGGCACCGGCCATGAAGGCTTTATCCCCAGCACCGGTAATTATAAGGGCCCTTATCTCACTATCATTTTCAATCATATCAAAAGCTTTATCAAATTCTTCTACTAAAGCATTGGAAAGGGCATTCATCACCTTGGGCCTATTTATTGTAATAATAGCTAGCGGAGCTTCTTTTTCATATATCAACAGTTCGAACATAGGGCAAACCTCCTTTGAATAGAAAAATTTAGTAAAGGGCCGCCACAAGAAAGAACTTCCCCGGCAGCCCTTTATTTATTTTAAGTAAAAGCAGGGATTCCCAGTTCAAAGTTACCGATAATAAGCTGCTGAATCTGTGATGTCCCTTCATAAAGCGTGTTAATACGTGCATCACGGTAAAACCTCTCGACAGGGTATTCACCGGAAAATCCGTAACCACCGAAAATCTGGACAGCTTTGTAAGTTACCCTGTTGACCATTTCGCTAGTATAGTACTTCGCTATACATACC
>JAAZDU010000209.1 GCA_012512665.1 Bacillota bacterium
GGGCGCAGGCTTACGATCTTGTTTATAACGGTGTGGAGATTGCAGGAGGAAGTATAAGGATTCATAAAAGGGATCTGCAGGAGAAGATATTTGCCGTGTTGGGATTGACTGCGGAGGAGGCAAGAGAAAAGTTTAGCTTTTTATTAAAAGCTTTTGAGTATGGGGCACCTCCTCATGGAGGCATTGCCTTTGGTTTAGATCGGCTGATCATGCTGCTGGCTGGCAGGGACAGTATTCGGGATGTTATTGCTTTCCCCAAAACAGCTTCAGGGCGCTGCCTGTTAACCGACGCCCCTGCTCCTGTAACCCAGGAGCAGCTGGAGGAGCTAAGCTTAAGCTTTCAGGAGAAAAAAAATATGGATCGTTAATTACAACAAGTTAGAACTTGCTCCTGGGTTTAAGATGTGCTATTATTATTACAGGTAATATACAAATACCCTGCTGTGCGCGTGTCAAGCCGTGTAAGTTTTGAGCTAACACCAACAATACGGGAGCCCGGGCTTTACATGTGGCGCATAGGCCCCAGCTTAGTGGAGTTTAGAGGGGAAATGCAAAGCATGTAAGAGGGCACCCACCTGCTGAGAGAGCAGTTCAAAACAACGGTCTAAACGGCATGGTGGGGTTATTTTTTTGTTAAATTGTGTTGGCTGATGGGAAAAATAGGAGGTGAACAAGATGACCTTACAGGAAAAAGTAAAGGAGTTTTTGCTCCGTGTAAAAGAAGGTTATCATCCCAGTGACCTGGCAGAGTTAATTGAAGACCTGACGGATCAGCAAAAAAAAGAGCTTTTTGACCTGCTGTCTGATGAAGATGCTGCTTTAATTTTACAGGAGATGGAAGAGATTGACCAGGTAACCCTTTTCCGTCTGTTAACTAAGACCAGGGCTTCTGCTGTCCTGAAAGAGATGGCATCTGATGAGGCAGCAGACTTACTGGGGGAGTTACCTCCTGATGAGGCCAGGGAAATACTTGATTTAATAGAAGAAAATGCTGAGGAAATAGAAGGGCTGCTCCGCTTTCCCGAGGAAAGTGCCGGAGGTATTATGACAACGGAGTTTATCGCCCTTCCTGAAAACATTCCGGCCGAAGAAGCTATTACCCGTTTAAGAGAAATTGCTCCTGAGGCGGAGATAATATACTATGTTTATGTTGTAGATGAGGAAACACGGCTCAGTGGTGTTCTCTCTTTGCGTGATTTGATCAGCGCCTCCGACGGCACTCTGCTGCAGGAGATTATGAATCCCAATGTTATCAGTGTTAATGCCATGATGGACCAGGAAGAAGTAGCTCGCGTAGTATCGCGCTATGACCTGCTGGCAGTGCCTGTTGTAGACGAGCAGAACAGGCTGCTGGGAATTATTACTGTTGACGATATTATTGATGTTATTGAGCAGGAAGCCTCGGAAGACATTTATCTCATGGCAGGGACCGGTGATGTAGAGGGCGTTGATTTAATGAACGTAAGCGTTTTTAGCATTGCCAAAATTAGGCTTCCCTGGCTCATCATAAGTCTTCTGGGGGGCCTTCTTTCAGGGAGCGTGATAGGTCATTTCGAAAGCACCCTGCAAACCATTGTTTTGCTGGCAGTATTTATTCCCGCCATTATGGATATGGGAGGCAATGTGGGAACACAATCTTCCACTGTTTTTGTACGTGGCCTGGCTACAGGTGAGTTAAAGCAGGAGCAGGCCTGGCAGTATTTTTTAAAGGAGATCAGAGTCGGCTTAACTATGGGAGCTGTTTGCGGGCTTCTCATAGCTTCTGCTGCCGTTATTTGGAAGGGCGTTCCCATCCTTGGGCTTGCTGTGGGTATAGCCATGTTTACCACGGTAACCCTGGCTGCCATTATCGGTACACTTGTTCCCCTGCTCTTTAGCCGCTTGGGGATAGATCCCGCTATTGCTGCAGGCCCCTTTGTTACAACCATTAAAGATATTACGGGTTTGCTCATTTATTTTTGGGTCGCAACCCTTTTTTTACCATACCTTTCCTGAGCTTTGGTGCAATTATTTAAGTATATGACATATTATCTAAATAGTTATTTTTCGACAACAGGCTGCAAGGCCTGTTAATTTTTTGTTAAAATTTTGATAATTTTTTTTTAAGATTAAGCAGGATTTTTAAGCCTGGGAGAGAATACTTAGTGCTAAGTGGTTTGAAGTGGAGAGAAGTGGTTAGATTCAGCAAAAGGTGGTTTGAAGGGCCTTGTTTATGGGTGAGTACCGCCATACCATTGATGCAAAGGGGCGCTTAATTGTTCCTTCCCGTTTTAGAGAGGAGTTGGGAGATTGCTTTGTTATCACCCGAGGCCTGGATAGTTGCCTTTTTGTTTACCCCCAGCGCGAATGGGCCCTGATAGAAAGGAAATTAAAAGCCTTGCCTTTTACCAAAGCTGATGCCCGTGCTTTTATGAGGTTTTTTTTCTCTGGTGCGGTAGAAGTGGAGCAGGATCGTCAAGGAAGGGTTCTTATTCCTTCTAATTTAAGGGATTACGCTGGGATTAAGCGTGATGTTGTAGTGA
>JAAZDU010000365.1 GCA_012512665.1 Bacillota bacterium
AATGCTACCTTGCAGGTCAACAACGCCATCTACGAAACAGACTTTTCACTGGCCGGTTCAACAGTTGAAGTCCGTTACGAACCAGACTGGGTGGGGCAGCCCCATCGCAAACTGCCCCTTTACATAGATGGCACCCATGTGGGTGATGCCGAATTCGTTCACCTACACGACAACGCCATCAAGCGCAGACCCCAGGAGAAGACCACGGCCAAGCCCCGGTCAGAGGACGAACCGGAAGAGCAATCCTCACAAGTTTCGTACACACGGGCCGTGAAGGGGGATGAACGCTAGTGCAGTTTCTACAATTCTTTGGGTTGAAGTTCAATCCGTTTCCCAAAGAGGTCCCCATTGAACACTTATTTGCCAGTAGTGCCGGGACAGAGCTGCGCTCTCGCCTAGAATATTTGGAAGCAACGAGAGGCATTGGGCTTGTGATCGGAGAGCCCGGGGTAGGCAAGACCACGGCACTTCGGGCATATCTAAAGGGGCTAAATCCCGCTTCCTACCACATTTGCTATTTCGCCTTGTCCACCTTGAACGTTCGTGAGTTTCTAAACGGTTTAGCAGTGGAATTAGGGGAGGCCCCCGCTTTTCAAAGGGTCAGGACAATTCACCTTATTCAACAGGCCATTCAGGCAATGTTTCACGAGAGAAAGACCACTCCGGTAATTGTCCTCGATGAAATGCATTTAGCCTCCAATGCCGTTTTCAACGAACTACGCCTGATTCTTAACTTTGAAATGGATTCGCACAACCCTTACATTCTGATTTTGGCGGCCCAACCACCAATCCGTACGATCCTAAATCTCAATTCCCATTTACCCTTGCGGCAGCGGATTGCGGTTAGTTGTGCCTTACAAGGCTTGCAAGAAGCAGAGGTGGATAACTATCTTTCCACCAGACTAGCGTTTGCCGGAAGCAGTGATCGGATCTTTCAAACGCAATCAATCTCAGCTATTTATTCAATCAGCAGTGGTCTTCCGCGGGTGGTAAACAGTTTGGCAACAAACTGTCTCATCTACGCCTGCCAACAAGGGGAAAGATACGTAGATGAAGAATGTGTTTATCAGGCCGCCAATGAACTGAAAATTTAGTAGTTGTCCATTTCCGGCCATCTTGAGATCCCTCAGGATGGCCTTTTTAAACTACGCGGGCTAAACTATTTCGAGAAAGATTCTCTAGTGCCCCGATTAATGTGAGAACGGCCCCCTTCGGTGCACCACAATCCACCCCAAACACCGTGAGAAGAAATGCTATTTCAATATGAGAGGTAACAATTTACACTTATCGACTCGTTTGGCGCACACGGATATTAGTATACCACTGAATAGGTATTATCAAGTTACTCCAACAATGCAAGACAAGGTGGCATTGATTTTGAGATAGTAGGAGATATGATTTTGCGCTGAATAATCGCAGTAATATTGTGCGAAATTCCACTTCTGCAAATTTTCGCAGGATTATTCTTCATGCAGGGATGTGGTACTGGATGGCGAATTATGTAAATAACTAAAAGTTCTACAAAATTAACAGTACGTTTAAGACGTGCTATGAATAGTCAATAGTTATTGTGCACTTTGACAACCACATAGTAATTCCACACTAATTAGTAGAACCGGCTGTCCACTTATAGTTAGGATCAAATGGCCGATTATCAGTCCATAA
>JAAZDU010000210.1 GCA_012512665.1 Bacillota bacterium
CGGCTTCTCTCATGGTGTAATTGTTTGCCTTACACTTAGAACAATAGAAATTATAAATATTATAAAAGGCTTCCACCATTTTTTCTTCTAACCTCTGGTTAATTTCTTGTTCGCTCCAGTAGTAGCTGTAATTATTCTGCACCCATTCAAAATATGAAACTGTTACGCCGCCACTGTTGGACAGGATATCAGGTACAACCGGAATATTTCTTTCAACAAATATTTTATCTGCTTCGGCTGTCGTTGGGCCGTTGGCAGCTTCAACAATTATTTTTGCCTTAATATCATTGGCATTTCTGCCGGTAAGCTGGTTTTCAAGGGCGGCAGGAATCAAAATATCGCAATCCAGGGTCAAAAGCTCTTCATTGGTAATAACCTCAGCCTCGCCCGGAAAGCCTTCCACAAAACCTGTTTTTGCAACGTGTTCAAGGAGCTTATAGATATCAATACCACTTTTGTTATAAAGACCCCCGGTAATATCGCCAACGCCAATGATGGTGCAGCCTAAGTCAGCTAGAATTTTAGCAGTGCTGCTGCCAACATTTCCAAAGCCCTGGATTACCAGGCGAGCAGTATCAAGGGGAATATTAAATGCTTTGGCTGCTTCCCTGGTCACAATGGAAATACCGCGCCCGGTTGACTCTTTCCTTCCATAACACCCTCCCGCTGTCAGCGGCTTACCTGTAACTACACCAAAAGAAGGTGCTTGCTTAATTTTACTATATTCGTCCGCCATCCAGGCCATAACCTGGGGATTTGTATTCACATCAGGGGCGGGAATATCTTTGTCGGAACCTAATACACTAGCCATTGCTCTTACATACTCACGGCTTACCCTCTCTATTTCCCGCTGAGACATCTGCAGCGGATCGCATGTTACTCCGCCTTTGCCGCCTCCATAAGGAACACCCACGACGGCACATTTAAAAGTCATCCACATAGAAAGAGCTATCACTTCGTCCATATCAACGTCTGGGTGGAAACGGATGCCGCCTTTGTATGGCCCCAAAGCATTATTGTGCTGGCAACGATAAGCGGGAAACACTTTAATGCTGCCGTCATCCATTTCTATAGGAAGGGCAGCCCCCACGACCGTGCGGGGCTCCTTCAAAATTTCATAAACAGCAGATGGAAGCTCCAACCTGTCAACCGTCTTCTTAATTAATTGCTGCGTCGCCCTAAGTATCTCTGTTCCCTTGCTACAAGCTCCTCCTTTTATAGCTGTCACCAACATCTACCTCCCATTTCTCTCATTTCTTAATTTAAGTAACGCCAAACTTATCAATAACTACCAAACCATAAACAATACCCTTAGCTAATACCCTTAATAAACATCTCCCCTCATTAAATAATTTCTTAATAAATCAAGCGCCGCCTGGGATGTCCTCAACTTAATAAGTTCTCTTTCTCCCCAAAATAAATGCTTTTTGTGAAAAAATTTACCTTCTTCTCCGGCCAGAGCCATATGAACCAGACCTACAGGCTTTTCTCTGGTAGCCCCTCCCGGCCCAGCAATCCCCGTTACCGCCAGCCCCATGCTGGCCTGGCAGCTATCTTTAACACCCCGGGCCATAGCCAGGGCCACTTCCCTGCTTACCGCGCCTTCTCTAGCCAAAACTGCAGGTTCTACCCCTAACAATTTAACTTTCGCTTCGTTGCTGTAAGTAACAAGCCCCGCCAGTAAAAAAGCAGAACTGTTCGGAATATTGGTCAGGCGGTGCGTGATGAGGCCGCCGGTACAGGACTCTGCCAGAGCAAGGGTTAATTTTTTTTGCCAGAGAAGGCGGGCTACGACCAGTTCCAGGGTTTCCTCATCTTCACCATAGACCTGATTCTTTAAGATACGGCAGATCTCATCCTTTTTTTCTGCTATCATTAAACGCCCTTCCTCGGCAGAAGGTGCCCTGGCAGTAAGCCTTAAATGGACTTCCATTCCTTTGGCCAGGGGTGCAATAGTAGGATTGCCCTGGGTAGAGATAAGAGAGCTCAGTTTCTCTTCAATTTCTCCTTCGCCTATACCCGTTACTCTTAAAATTTTAGTTACCAAAAACTCTCTTTTTTCGCCTGAACCCTGCCTTATGCTGCCGAGCAGGGGCATTACCTGCTCTTGCAGCAAGGGGACGAGCTCTCTGGGAGGCCCGGGCAACAGAAAAATATGTTTTAATTTGTGGTGTATGTATAGGCCTGGTGCTGTCCCCCTGTGGTTGGGAAGTAGCCTGCCACCCCGGGGAACCATGGCCTGGCGCCGGTTAATACCAGCAAAAGGCCTTCCCCTGCGTTTAAAAAATTCTTCTAAGTGCTTTTCCCAGGAATGGTCTTTCTCCAGGGGAAGGCCCAGGACCTTGGCCACAGTTTCCCTGGTGATATCATCGCTGGTGGGGCCCAGTCCTCCACACAGCAAAATCAAATCAGACCTGCTTAGGGCGGTCCTCAGAACTTCTGCCAGGCGGTCTTCATTATCCCCCACCGTGCTCTGGTAGTACAAAAAAATACCCTCGGAAGCTAGAAAGCTGGCTAGATCCCTGCTGTTGGTATTGGTAATCTGGCCCAATAAAAGCTCTGTTCCAACTGTAATAATTTCTGCCTTCACATTAACACCCCGGTGTTAAAGGTAAAAACATACCTCTGTTCTGAAATGTATTTAATACTACTACAAAAAGAAGATAAATTCCTGCTCAGAAGTAATAATTTTTTGTGAAAAATAGCACAATAAACACTAATACTGGCAACAATATGGAATTATATATTATTTCCTCGATATATTACATGGAAAGGCTTCATTTTTTTCAATTTTTGAAATCTGCTTTTGGAAGATGAAAAGCACCCGCTAGGCAAGCTTATGCTCCCGGGCGCTTTTATCCAAAGAGATTTCTGCTACTATATTTTATTTAGTATTCAGCTGGCAGCTGCTGCAGCTCTGCCAGGCTGA
>JAAZDU010000211.1 GCA_012512665.1 Bacillota bacterium
AAACCTAGTAAAATAAAGGCTTACAGCCTTGACATCAATACTACCGTCTCCACATGGCTCGTCTGAGGGAACATATCGATGGGTTGGGCTTCCATTGACTCGTAGCCGTGCTCTGACAGGTATTTCAGATCGCGGGCAAGGGTGGCCGGGTTGCAGGAGATATAGACGATGCGGTCAGGCTGCATCTCAGACATGGCGGAAAGGAGTTTTTGGTCGCAGCCTTTGCGAGGGGGATCAACAATAACAACGTCAGCCTGGTAGCCACTCTCTATTAACTTTGCAACCACCTCTTCGGCCAATCCGGTAAAAAATTCTACGTTTTTGGTATTATTAAGTTCAGCGTTTTGGCGAGCATCTTTTACTGCAGCCTCAACAGATTCCACGCCGATAACTTTTTTTGAAAAGCGCGCCAGGTAAAGGGCAATTGTTCCAATACCGCAGTAAATGTCAAAAACAGTTTCCGAGCCTGTAAGGCCGGCATATTCTTTTGCTTTTTGGTATAGGGCGCCGGTTTGAATGGGATTAACCTGGAAAAAGGAATGGGGAGAGATGTGAAACTTTAAATCAGCGATTGATTCGATGAGATAGGAGCGTCCCCAGAGTGTGATGTTTTCCTGCCCCATAATTGTATTAACACGGCGTGTATTAATATTTTGCACCACACCGCACAGCCCGGGTATATTTTCTTGCAAGGACTGTATTAATTGCTCTGCATAGGGCAGGGAGCGGCTATTGGTAACAATGACGACAAGTGTTTCTGCATTTGAAAAAGAGGTGCGGGCTATAATGTGCCTCACAATACCTGTATGCTTCTTCTCATCGTAAAGAGGTATTTTGTTTTTCCTTAAGGCTTCACGCACTGTGTTCACTACTTTATCGTTCCGGGGGTGCTGGATAGGGCAACACTTGAGGTCAACAATGGTATGGCTTCTTTTCTCGTAAAAACCTATGCGGACCTCATTATTAACCAAACCCACCGGTACCTGCGACTTGTTGCGATAATGCCAGGGTTCTTCCATGCCAATCGTAGGCAGCACGGGGACATCCAGATGGGCGATTCGCTGCAGTGCGTTACGCACTATATCCCGCTTGAATTTAAGCTGCTCTGCGTAGTTCAAATGCTGCAATTGGCAGCCGCCACATTTTTCAAAATGCTGGCACAAAGGTGAAACCCGCTTGTAAGAAGGTTGGCTTACTGATTGTAACAAGGCACGGGCGTAGTTTTTTTGTAATGATATTACCCGGGCAGTGACAAGATCTAGTGGCACGGCATAGGGGACAAAAACAGTAAAGCCTTTATACCTGCCCACCCCTTCCCCCCCATGATTCAATCCTTCAATCTTAATGCTTATCTCTTCACCTATTCTTAGCGGCGGTTTTTGCTTCATAATGCTTTTAAAACCTCTCTTGTTCTTAAAAAAATACTATTAACATTTGGCTTTACTCAATTAAAGTTAGCTGCAGAAGCAGACCGCTTTCTTTTGAAAACAGTACAGTTAAATCAAACCTTTTAAAAACTTTTTTCTTAATTCCGGTTCAAATCTTTCAATTGCGTAGCGCAACATGGTTCGAGGCATGTTCTTATAATGTTCTTTTAAAAAATTATATAGTAGCTGGAAATTTTTCTTACCCACTTCTCTTAATGCCCAGCCTACTGCTTTATGGATCAAGTCATGTTTATGATGCAATAATATTTTTGCTATTTGTAAAGTATCTTTATAATCTTCATTTCGTATGAAATAAAAGGTAGCAATAATGGCGATCCTTTGCTTCCAGAGGTCGCCGGATTGCGCAAGTTTATACAGCAGTGCCTTTTCCTTATCAAAAAGGTAGGCCCCTAAAATTTTGTCTGCAGTTGAGTCCACCAAATCCCAGTTGTTGACATAGGAAATGTTCCGTAAATAGAAATCAACTATGGCTTTTCTTTCTTCTTCTTCCATCTTTTTTTGCTGAAACTTATTTACCAGCATGATTAAAGCTGTTAACCTGTATTCATGAACAGGCTCTCTTAGCAAGCTTTCCAGTTCTTCCAGGGAAATGTTTTTATAATATTTTCGAGCGACTTTTCTTTGTAGAGGGACTTTAACCCCTATGAATTGATCCCCTTCACCGTAGCCCCCGGGAAAAGCATTAAAATATTTAGGCAAAAAGGCTGCTTTGTCGGGATCCGCATGTTTGCGTAGCTCTGATTTAATATCTTCTATATACCCCATAATTCCCTCCTATTTCAGGTTGCTTGCCCGTCATAATATTCCTTAAAACGTGCACCCTCTTCATATACATAGAATTTCACATTTAGTTTTGCTAATCCTTTTTTTGTTTTTAAAATATATTGATGCCCATGCCACTCGTTTGCTGCTGGCACACTTTTTTTAAATTATTGAGAGGAATTAATAGCTGCCACAGGGAAACTTTCATAGTAACAAATTGCGTGACAAACTGCCAGCCTGCCATGGGGACGGATCTCTTGGCAGGACTGGCTGAGGCTGAGGAAGGTGCTTTATGAACAAAACAGCATTAGGGATGGCAGCAGCTACAGTTACACTAGCACTGATTGCTTTTTTTCAGGGAGGCTTAGCTCTTGTGGGCCAGGGATTTTTAACTGGTGGCCAAACACTGCTGCGTGTCTTTCCCATTTTAATTCTTGCTTTTATTATTGCCGGGTTGTCGTCTAAATTAATTTCACGAAAAATAGTTACTGATTGGCTCGGCCAAAGAGCTGGTTGGAAGGGGCCATTTTTGGGAACACTTTTGGGAGCTCTGGTCCCTGGCGGGCCGTTTTTTTTCTATCCGCTAATGGCAACACTAATTGTTTCAGGAGCAAATGTGGGGACAATGATCAGTTTTGTGGCTGCCAAAACCCTCTGGTACATTGGCCGCATACCCATAGAAATTGCTTTTGCTGGCTTAGAAATAACAGTTGTTAGATTTTTAATAACTTTTGCCATTCCCATACTGGCGGGAATAGCAGTAGACATCTTTTTACCCGGCTATACCAACAAAATAAAAGAAGAAGTAGAAGCGCTTCAAGCTAAAAATAAATCGCAAAAAAGTGGTGAGTGAATTGACTGAAGCAATTATTGTATTGGCTATCATGGCACTTATATTACTGTTTATGGCTATTAAACAGGGTAAGCATATAGAAGGGTTAAAAGAAGGAAAAAAGTTGTTCTTAAATGTCCTGCCGCTCTTACTAATAGCGTTTATTATCGTTGGTTTCATTGAGATATTGTTACCCGAAGCTACTTTACAGGCCTGGCTGGGAGAAGAATCCGGTTGGAAGGGCCTAATCATTGGGCCTATTATTGGCGCCCTTGTCCAAGGAGGGCCATATGCCTTTTTCCCTCTATTTGATGCTGTTTTTCGCGATAGCGTAACCATCGGAACAGCAGTAGCCATGATTACTGCCTGGGGAATGATAAATATAGGGCACCTTCCCTATGAATTTGCTTTTTTAGGGCCCCGTTTTGTCTTGCTGAAATACTGTATTTATATTGCACTTCCGTCGCTGGCCGGGCTGCTGGCAAATATTTTGTTTGGCTAACTAATTATTAATATCGACTGGAAAGTAAAGAATACATGGTTTAAGATGGAGAAATCATATAACCCATAAGATCAATAAAAAAGAGGCGGTTTGAAGCCGCCTCTTTTTGTACTCGGCTATAATCGTTCCTATTTTTGCTAGTTTTCACCAATGGGATTGTCAATTAAAGTGGCAAATTGGAAATTATGATCGTGGTTAAAATTAAATGTTGTTGTTCCATATACAAAATGCACATGCCTGTTATTCCCGACAGGAATTTGCAACCCGGTTCTTGCCCCCAGCTCATGGAGATGGCTCTCATAAAAATCAACATTGGTGAATATCTCGTGGACATGGCCGCCTTCTACAAAAATAGCTTCACTACTTACTCCTGCAAATCTATGATTGTGCGGCTCTACATTCTGTTCGGGATTCATGACGGACCCTAAAAACTCATGCACATGAGTTTGTGCCACTAATTTCCTTAAATTGTCATTATGGGTCAATTATAACCCTCCTTTTTTTCCTAATATTTTTTTCTTTCATATAAAATCAAGGATGCTCTTTTCTTTTTTTAAGCAAGACCTTTTTTATCCTCTCCTCTCTTTGGGGAATCTGTATGTTTACTGGATTATTTATATACTATGCAGGCGAATAAAATATGTTTAAGAATTATATTATTATATCAGTAAAAAAATATGTCATAATTTCATGAAAAAATGCAACAGCAGTTACTGCTGCACAATAAGCTATTGGTTTGACCACGGAAGAGATAAATAAAAATGACCAGTAACAAAAATATTTATGCTACTGGTCTAATTAATTTTTAAAAGGAACTGGTTTTCATCTTTTATTATAAGTAAATGCTTTTGCGGCAGATGGCATCCTTTTCTTCCTTGGAAAGACAGCAATCCACCAACAAGGCGATGAAGATAATACCGGGAATATTTACCAGCATCCTGGTAAGACCGAATTTCACCCCCAGAATAGAGATCTCATAGAGAACCATCGGGAGCTTCATGATCGACCAGGCTCCCAGAAAGAGCATGGCATTCATAAAAGTAGCCCCTTTCTGGAGCATAGTCGCCGCTACAGGAAAGGCGCCGTAAAATGGGCCGGAAGCAGCTGAACCTAATACAATGGTAAGTAAAGTACCAAGAGGGCCGTTCTTCCCACCCAAATAGCGGGCTACAAAGTCCGCGGGTACCCAGACGTGTAAAAGGCTGAGCAAAACAAAAATGGGGGGCATAATGATAATCATTTTTCGAGAAAAAAGCAGGGTGTTAAAGATGATTTCGCGTCCCACCGCCGGCCGGTACAAATAGATGCCACCGATAAACAAAAGTACTACCAGCAGCAGCCCACTACGCTGCAGCACCGCCTTCATAGCCGGCTAACCAGACTGACAGCGAGCGCAGCCACAAAAGCATAAGCAAAGGATAGGCTGTTGCGCAGCACCGTCGCCCGGCGGCCAAAGTACCTAACCTCTACCGGAACGGTGGTAACGCTGACCGTCATTAATGTAGAAACTAATAAAGCAACCTGCAGTTGTCCTGCCCCGGCGTTGAGCAGGGAATCAGCCAGCGGGAATACAATAAAGCCTGGTATGGTGGCCACAGCACCCACCAGCGCAGCCATCACCACCCCCAAAATCCCGGATTGTTCACCGATCAACCGGGCTATGACTGGAGCCGGTAAAAAGGTCAGCACTGTCGCCATCAAAACCAGTGTAACCAGAAAGCCAGGCAAAATAGCCAGGAAAGATTGCAGCGCCCTCTGCAGGGCCTGTTTAGTCCTGGTAAAATCCTTTAAGGCTGAATAACATAAAAACAGCAGCGTTAGTCCGTAGATAACAACCGTAAAGATATCCATACTATTACCCCCGGTATAAAGATAATTATCCTAAACCCTGCCCTCCTGCCCTATACTTCTGCTATCTTTTCTATCAGATTAAGTGCTTGCCCAGGTCCAACTGATGCTGGGTTTGCTAAAAGAGTGATTTAATTCCTGCGGATTAAAACCAATCCCGTAAAAGCGGCGGTAAAATTCATCCGCCTCTTTTTGCATATCAAAGGCAAAAAGTTCGGGGTGCAAGCAGTTTGCCGAGTGCAGCAACCCCAGCAGCCACCGGGGGCTGCCATACTCCCAGCCATGAGCTAGCTGGTTATACACCCGCCTCTGACGCAGAGCGGTAACATCTACACCCGCCTCCTGGCAATCCTGGTAAAAATCTTCAATAGCCCCGGCATACTGGGCAGAAAGAAAGATAACCTCGGGATCCAGCTTATTTACCCGTGTCGCAGGGATCCTCATACCAGGCCTTCCTGTAAGGTCAGTCATCTGACGGTTTAAGCTTATACCTCCAGAGAGCTCAACAATATGGTTCTCAAAACGCTCCGCTTTGACGCTGTAAAGGGGCTTTCCCATACAGTAATATACCCGCGGTCGCTGTGTCACACCTTTCAGCCGGTCAGCAACTTCCTGCAATTTTTTACGGTAGTAAGCAACCACTTTTTCTGCCCTGGCGCGTTCACCAACTTTTGCGCCATATTCCAGCATTACTTTCAGGTAGCCCTCTGTATTCTGTATACTATAGAATAATGCCTGCAGGCTTTTTCCGCCCAGCGTCTCCTCCCAGAGCTGCACCACTTTGCGGTGATCATTTACACCAAGTGTGACCAGGATACCTTCAATGATCTCCAGGGCCCTTGTATAAGAATAACCACCGTCACTGCTGTCACAATCGCAGCTGTTAAAGCTGCCTTTAATAGCAATTTGTGCCCCGCAGCGCGGACAGGTATGCGGCCCTTTATCGGGAAGCTCTTTCGCACGGACGATGGCACCCATAGGACCCCAGTAATCCCTTTTAACCACCGCCAGGCCGCACTGGGGACAGCGCGTATCCTGCAATTCTGTCCCCGGGGAATTAAAGAGGTAAACATAATTCAGATAAGAAGAAAGCTCTCCTACCAGCTTTTCTGCCTGGCGGATGGACGGTTCATGCCCGCAGGGAGCATCTTCATAAGGGACAAAGCGCATTACCTGGAAGGGGATATTGCGGTCAACGGCAGCCACCTCTGCAGCCGCAAGCAGGATATCTTCCCTATTGCCCAGCTTGTAGATACAGGAGACCTCCACATGCACCCCCTGCTCATGCAGTCTTTTGATAGTACGGTAAGCAGGTTTGGAGCTTTGCACGCCGCAGAGACGGTACGCTTCGTCCGAGTAGCCTTTCAGGCCAATATTGACAAAGTCAAGGCAGTCAATGACAGTGTTCAGGGATTCTTCTGTAAAATAACCATTGGAGGAAAACCCTACCATTAAACCCCTCTTTTTAGCTGCCCTGGCCACCGCTGTAAATGTGTGGAAAGATGCCAGCGGATCATTCATTAAAAAAACTATTCCTGCACAACCGGTGGCAACAGCCCGGTCCACTACCTGGTCGGGGCTAAGTTCTACCAGGGCTTTACTAGCAGGGTCTATCTCCTTGACCAGGACAGTCGAGACGCAGCCGCTGCAGTCAAAAACACACCCGGTTGTGGTGATCTGCAACAACTTGGTACCAGGAAAATAGTTAAAAACAGGTACTGTTTCGATAGCAGTCGGTTCTACCAGGAGATACCTGTGGGGATATTTTTCACGCATGCTGCCGTTTGTATTGATATAGTTGCCGCAGGCGCCACAGCTCCCTTCCCGGACGTGGCAGCGGCGCTCACAGATATTGCAGACAATGTTCATTTTTATCTTCTCCTATCTCATTTAACTCGACTGGTGGCGGTCATCGGCATAATTGAGTATCTCATCCAACTGCTCTTCCGTCAGCTCCAGGTGGTAGAAGAGTTTATAAAACTCCCTGATCTCCTCCCTAATATCATAATCGTATACTTCTGGGTAAAGCAGCTGGCCTGTCCACTTAAGGCCGATAATCTGATTGGCGGCCGGCAGACGTCCAAAAAAGGTGAAGGGAACATTGGTGGGAGCCTCGTAAACACGCCCGCTTTTCACGGCCTGAAGACTCTGCCAGTCAGTATTATTCATAATATGATTGACCAGGAAACCCGGTTCCTCACCGTTAACGCTCCAGGTAATGATTACTTCAGGATCCCACAATAACACCTGCTCCAGGGTAACCGGGGAAAGGCCGCCGCCCCCCTTAAAAGGAATGTCGGCCACGTTGTACCCGCCCACAAAATCAAGCACTTCGCTGACAAGGGTTCCTTTGGGG
>JAAZDU010000212.1 GCA_012512665.1 Bacillota bacterium
CCTGTTTATATTTTCCTTCCTGCTCTACCTATTTGATAAAAGCCAGCTAAATTATTAATAAACAATTTTTTTTGCTTTTAAAGAAGGAAATTTTTCACAAGGGCAGAAATTAATATAAAGGAGTCAATATAATATAAAATGCAAATATGTTAAAAAATAAAGTCATATAGGAAAATAGAGATTAGGGGTTTAAAAACATAGTTATAAAGTTAAATATGGTGGACCGTGCGCGTTATTTGCATAGTACCTCTTAATAGACGTTTATAATACAGTAATAATTAAGGTGGATGGTCATGAATGACTTTGTTATGCGTGTGGTTTTTCGTTATGTCCTGCTTTTTATTCAGATCTATGCTTTTTACGTCATGTTACATGGGCATCTATCTCCGGGAGGAGGGTTTGCAGGGGGTATAATTTTGGGACTAAGCATGGTCCTTTATATATTAATTTATGGTTCCAGGTTGGGCAATAAAAGGCTCCCGCTGCACTTGCCTATTATCTTGATAGGCATAGGTGGCGCTAGTGAGGGGCTTAAGTTTTTTTTGCCTTCCAAGGGAGTACATGCTGCTCCTGGCCAACTTTTTAGCGTCGGCTTAATTACTGTTATGAGCCTGGCAATTGGCCTTTTGGTAGGCAGCTCCCTTATTACCATGTTTTATCTTCTCTTAGAAGAAAAAAAAGGTGGAGAAGAGGATGGGAAAGCTTGACATTATTCGTTTGTTAAATAATTTTCCTTTTTTAATTGCTATTATTTTATTCAGCTTGGGATGTTTGATCGTATTAACACAGCGCAATCTTATAAAAAAAGTAATCGGCATTAATGTTATGGAGACTTCAATTTTTCTTTTTTTCATTGCCGCAGGCAATATCAAAGGTGCTGTGCCCCCTATTTACAACCCAGCTCAGGGAGATGTTCTTTATGTAAACCCCATTCCACAAGCCCTTATATTGACGGGAATTGTCGTGGGTTTTAGTGTTACAGCCTTTGCTCTTTCCATTATAGTCAGCCTTTACCGCTTTTACGGAACGGTGCATGTAACGGAGCTTATGAAAATGAGGTGAGGGTGTTGTTGCACAGGCTGCCTGTGATGATGATCATTTCTACTTTAATTATTGCTTTTTTAACACCTATTTTTGCCCGCTGGGAAAGAGAATTTTGCAGGTACCTGGCAGTAGCTGTGACAGGGATAAACTTTTTAATTTCTATTTATTTAGCATTTGAGATCCTACCGGGCTCTCCAATTATTATTTACATGGGAGGTTGGCAATCTCCCTGGGGAATAGAGCTAAAAGTTGACACCATGGCCAGTATAATGCTCCTTCTTATAACAGGTATTTGCTTTCTTGTAGCTTTATACAGTTTGGGAATTTTGGAAATGGAGATTCCCAGGGAAAAAACAGGTTGGTACTATACGGCTTATCTCCTTCTTACGGCTGGCATGGTAGGAATGGTATCTACCAATGATATTTTTAATTTGTATGTTATGGTGGAGATAGTAAGCATTTGTGCTTGTGCATTGGTGGTAGTCAAGGGAAGCAAAGAAGCCACAGAAGCTACGCTTAAATATTTACTGTTGGCTGCCATAGGTTCCGGTTTTATCCTTTTTGCTATTGGTTTTTTATATATGCTTACTGGTAACCTCAACATTAATTATATTGCAGGCGAGCTGGCGATGATAAAGGATATATACCCTTTTGTGCTTTGGGCCTCACTGGGTTTTTTTGTCGTAGGCTTTGGTTTAAAATCAGCCCTTTTCCCTTTGCATTTTTGGCTGCCCGATGCACATTCATCGGCACCTTTTCCTTCCAGCGTGCTGCTTTCCAGCCTGGTAGTAAAAGTATATATTATTGCTTTGCTTAAAATTTTTTATTTTGTTTTCGGGCCAAAGATATTTGGACAAAGTACAATGCCAACCTTACTCCTTGTGCTGGCATCCATGGCTATGATTATTGGCTCGCTGTTTGCCTTTACGCAATTGGATTTGAAGAGGAGGCTAGCCTATTCTACCGTTTCTCAAATTGGTTATATTTTTTTGGGGTTGGGGCTTGGTACGATCTGGGGGCTGGCAGCTGCATTGCTGCATATAATTGTTCATGCTTTTATGAAGGCCTGCCTTTTTATGACTGCTGGCAATATTTATTATCAAACTGGCAAAAAAAATGTAAGGTGTTTTTCAGGGCTAGGTTTTACCATGCCAGTAACCATGATTGCTTTTACTGTTGCAATTTTTTCTATGGTAGGTATTCCTTTTTTTGGAGGGTTTGCCACCAAGTACGGCCTAGCTTTAGGGAGCTTTGAGAGAAACCACTATTTTATTGTGGTGCTTCTCATATTGAGCGGTTTACTAAATGCTGCTTATTTTTTTCCTATAGCCTGGCAAGCTTTTTTTACCGGTGGTGCAAAAGAAAAAATTGAGCTGGATAACGTTCCTTTAACTATGCTGTTACCTGTTTGTATACTAGCTGTGGGGATTATTTTGTTGGGGATATTTCCCCAGGTGCCCCTGGCGGCGCTTAAAAAAGTAGCCAGTGGTTTACTTGCTTCTTCGTAGCACATCTTTAAAAGAAGGTGAAGATTGGTGTTGAAGGGTGTTAAAAGGGATTTTAAAGGTTTTTTGTTCCTTTCTTCCTTACTGCTTGTTTTTTGGCTACTTATCTCTGCCAGCATTGACTGGCAGCATGTCGTGGTAGGGTTAGTGCTGGGGTTGTTTGTGACAGCTTTCTGGGGAGATATTGTTTTTACCCGGCAACGGAGCACTGGTTTTACATTGAAACAGTTTTTATCTTTTGTTTTTTACATGTGCTGTTTGCTGTGCGAAATTGTTAAAGCCAATCTTCACGTAGCCTATTTAGTTTTGCACCCCAGGCTTCCCATTAGCCCCGGTTTTATCATTTATAGGCTTGGCCTTTCACGGGAGCTTCCCAAAGCACTTTTTCTTAACTCCATTACTTTAACGCCTGGCACCATAACCGTTCAGTGTGAAGATGACAAGCTGGTTGTGCATTGTTTTACCCGGGAGAATGCTGAAGAGGTACAGGAATGGTACCTTTACAGGCAGATGAAAAAGATAGAAGATGGTGAGTAAATTGCTTGGCACAGTTCTAGTGCTTGTTCGTTATGGCTTGGCTTTACTAGCAGTGCTGGGTATGGTGAGAGCTTTTTTAGGACCAACTGCAGCCGATCGGGTTGTAGCCATAAATTATGTGGTTACCCTGGTAATATTACTAATTTTGCTCAGTTCTTCGCGGGAGGATTTATCCCTTTACCTAGATGTAGTTCTAGTTTTTGTTCTCGGGGCTTTTATTGCTACCCTGGGTATTTTAAAGCTTTTAGAGGAAGGGAAATTATAGGATGGTTGGTATGGTGTTTGAGATAATAGTATCATTTTGTTTGCTGGGAGGTTTCTTTTTCCTTCTGGTAGTAGCCATAGGCTTGCTGCGTCTACCAGATGTTTTTACTCGTATGCATGCCCTTGGTAAGTGTGATACCCTGGGGACTGGTATGGTTCTTTTTGCCTTGTTCTTTTTATCACCGGGCCTCACCGAGAAGATGAAAATAATTTTAATAGTATTTATGACAGCTGTCATAAATCCTGTCATGACCCATTTAATAGCCAAGGTAGTATTTAAGCGACAGGTAGGCATCGCTGCAGGGACATGGCTTGTGGACAATTATGGTTCTTCAGATAAAAGTGGGGGCAAGGATATATGCTAATTGATCCAGTTTTAATAGTTCTTCTTATAGTATTGTTATTGGCCACATTATCCGTTTTTATATTTCAAGATCTTTTATACATTGTTATTATTTTTGGTGTTTACAGCGGTATTATGGCCTTAATCTGGCAGCAGCTCAATGCCCCCGATATTGCAATTACTGAGGCTGCTGTTGGTATTGCTTCCACTGTTCTCATGGTGGCTGTTGTCAGCCGTGTGGGAAGGAGGCCCCGCTAATGCCTTTGAGCATAAAAGCTCTCTGCGCTTCTGCCAATGCAGATGCTGGAAGGAGGCCCCGCTAATGCCTTTGAGCAGAAAAGTTTTTTATCTAGTTGTTATCGTCTTGGTTTTAGCTGTTAATTATCTACTCCTCATGGTAGTTATGGAGATGCCCATTTATGGTCAGGCTGATAACCCTGCCCACAATTATGTTATGGAGCGTTACGTGGAGAAAGGGGTGGAGGAGTGCGGCGGTTATAATTTTGTCAGTAATATTCTGCTTGATTACCGAGGATTTGACACTTTTTTAGAAACGACAGTTATATTTTGTGCGGTAGTAGCTGTTACTATGACTCTCGCTGCTGTCCCTACAGAAAGCAGTTAAAACAGCTTCTCCCGCGGTAGTAGCTGTTACTATGACTCTCGCTGCTCTGGGGAAGGGGCGTAATGCCAGTTAATTTCCCTCTGTTAGAACTGACCTGGGTTAATATAAAATTGAGGTGGAGAAAATGTTTGCTGTATCTGATGTGCCTTTGTTAGCCCTTTCTTTAACCTTTATTGCCGCTGTGGCCGCTTTTTACCTTACACGCCTTAACAGGCGGGTGGGGGAGTATTTTTCTTTGTCCATTGTTACTTTAGTTTTACTGTTGGTTTTTTCTATGTACCCTGCAATCTTGCGGGGTGAAATCCTATCCAGCAACTATCAACTTTTTTCTATTCCTCTTTCCATAAATTTCAGGGTTGATGCCTTAAGTTTCTACATGGCAGCCATTATTTCTGCTCTCTGGCTGCTAGCTACTGTGTATTCCTGGGGATACCTGGCTCACAGTCATGCCCACGACCGCTATTATGCCTTTTTGCTGCTGGTTTTTGCAGGAAACCTGGGCACTGTATTGGCTGGAGATCTGATAGGTTTATTGCTTTTCTTTGAAATTATGGCTGTAGGGTCGTATATTTTGATTGTACATGAAGAGGATGAAACAGCTATGTTTGCCGGGGCCAAGTATCTCTACATGGCTGTTGGCGCAGGTTTAGGGATTTTTTTTAGCGTTATTGTTGTTTATTTTTTGGCAGGAGATCTGTCGTTGGGCCAAAGTGGTATGATCAGCGGAGTTTCAGGGCTTTCATTGGCTTCTTTCTTAGGTTTTTTATTAGGATTTGGTATCAAAGCAGGCGTTTTCCCGCTTCATGTCTGGTTACCGGATGCACACCCGGCGGCCCCAGCTCCTGTAAGCGCCTTACTATCAGGTGTAATGCTTAAAATCGGAGTCTATGGTCTTATTAGAATATTTTATGATGTGTACGGGTTGAATTATATCAGGGCACTTGGCTGGAATAAGATTACCTTGGTAATAGCTACTATTACTATTCTGCTAGGGTCAGCGCTGGCACTACGCCAGGATGATTTAAAAAGGCGCCTGGCTTACTCCAGCATTGCTCAAATAGGTTATATTGTACTGGGTCTTTCGCTTTTAACAGAACAGGCTCTTGCAGGGGCTGTTTTTCATATCTTTACTCATGCTGTTATGAAGGGCTGCCTCTTTCTTTGTGCGGGCGCAATTATAGTGCAGACAGGCAAGCGCAAAATAAGCCAGATGAAAGGTATCGGCTACCAGATGCCACTGACCATGATTTGTTTTACTTTTGCTTCTTTGAGCATGGTGGGTATACCTCCTTTTAACGGTTTCATTACCAAGTGGTATATCGGAATGGGTGCCCTGGCTTGCGGCGAACCATTTTATGTCATCCTGCTTATTATTAGCAGTTTGCTCAATGCAGCTTACTATTTTCCCATTATAATAGCTGCCTTTTTTGCTGTTTCCAGCAGTGAAAAAGAAGCAGTAAAAGATGCTCCTGTAAACATGTTGATACCGGTTATAGTACTGGGGATTTTTACCTTTGTTTTCGCTCTTTTGCCTGAACATTTACCGTTGCAGCTGGCAAGGGCTGTGAGCCACGGCCTATTTAACGGTTTTTAAAGAGGGGAAAAAATGATAACTTATTCCAGTTTACCTCTTTGGTCATTATTAATACCGGTTGCCGGCGCTTTGCTGGCCAGCCGTTTTAGAGAAAACCAGCACTTTTTGCGCGGTGTGCTCTCTTTTTTTGTTGTTCTTTTTTCTTTCTGTCTGGTTGCTATCATGTTGCCTGCTATTATGTCTGGGAAAATTGTGGTTTGCCACGTTTTGCCAATTTTACCCAACCTCGAATTTATTTTACTGGTTGATCCGCTGGGCATTATTTTCGGCCTTGTTGCTTCGGGGCTTTGGCTTTTTGCCATAATTTATGCTACAGGCTACATGCACGGGCACAATGGGC
>JAAZDU010000213.1 GCA_012512665.1 Bacillota bacterium
ACTCGTTCTCCCACAAAGCGTATGCCGAGACCGTATAAAAGGCGGTGCAAAGGCCTTTTTTTACTTTCCTCTATAGCCTGTAGAAGATTATTTGCTGATTTTTGGGCCATGCGCTCCAATCTGATGAGGTCTTTTTCCTCCAGAAGGTATAAATCTCCCTGGTCTTTTACCAGGCCCTCTTTGTAAAGTTGCAGGGCTAGCTGATTGCCTAGACCTTCAATATCCATAGCAGCTCTCGAAGCAAAATGTATAATTTTTTCTACAACCTGGCTAGGGCAAGTAGGATTCAAGCACCTGGTATATGCGTCTCCAGGAAGTCGTACGACCCTGGACGAACAAGAAGGACAGAGAGATGGCATGATAAAATTCTTTTCTTCTCCAGTACGTTTCTCAGGAAGTACTTTCACTATTTCCGGTATAACATCTCCTGCTTTCCTAATTACTGCCCAATCACCGATCTTAACATCTTTTTCTTTTAATATATCTTCGTTGTGGAGGCTGGCACGCTGGACTGTAGAACCCATTAGCTGCACTGGCTCTAAAAGTGCTACTGGAGTTAAAGCCCCCGTACGGCCAACATTAACAACAATATCTTTAATCCTTGTAACTTTTTCCACCGCGGGAAACTTCAAAGCAATTGCCCAGCGAGGAGCTCTGCTAGTAGTGCCCAGAAGTTCTTGCAAATGTAAGGAGTTTACCTTATATACAATTCCATCAATATCGTAGGGAATATTCTCCCGCTGCTGCAAAAGAAAATTATAATAAGCCTTCATATCCTGCAGATCATGGCAGAGCCGCGATAGTTTGCTTGTCTTGAACCCCAAACTTCTTAAGCGCTCTAAGCCTTCTTGCTGTGTTTGTATCTGTTCCAGATCATTTTCCTTGACAAATCCATAAAAAATAATATCCAAAGGCCTTTGAGCAGCTATCTTCGGGTCTAATTGACGCAGCGAACCTGCTGCTGCATTTCTGGGATTGGCAAAAAGGGGCAGTTTTTTTTTAGCTCTTTCCTCATTTAAAAGCTGGAAAGAAGAACGGGTCATAAAAGCCTCACCCCTAACCACCAACGAAACTTCTTCTTTTAACTTCAAGGGAAGGCTCTTTATGGTTAGAAGATTATGTGTTATATCCTCTCCCGTATAGCCGTTACCCCTGGTTGCTCCTTTTAAAAGTCTTCCTTTCTCATAAATGAGCGATACAGCCAATCCATCCACTTTGGGCTCAGCCATAAACTCCAGGCTATTAACTGATAGATTACGGCATGTACGCAGGTAAAATTCTTCCAGTCCTGCAAAATCAAAAGTATTATCCAAGCTAAGCATGGGGACCCTATGCTCCACCTGATAAAAATGAGTTAAAGGCTCTCCTCCCACACGTGCTGTTGGAGAAAAGGGGTCTTTAAACTCGGGGTATTTTTTTTCTAATTCAAGCAGTTCATGAAACAACGCGTCATATTCTTCATCTTTTACAATCGGATCGTCCAGGGTATAATAACGATAATTGAGCTCTTCAATTATCTCGCTCAACTTTTTTATTCTTTGACGAACTGCTTCTTTATCCATATAACCACCTTCTGTTAAGTTAATTAAAGGTTTTTCCTAATTCTGCTAGTACTTCTTTGGCAAAGCTTATAGGATCCTTTTCTTTTTTTAGTATCTTATCTACATTTTTCTCAAAATTGTCCATCTGTATAACTTTTTCCCACACACTTGTTTTTACTAAAAATTCCAGATTATCCATTACCTCCTGACGAATTCTCTGGCGGCGCATATTAATAAATTCTCCTGACTGTTGCAGATAATTTCGGTGTCTGTCTATTGCTTCCTTCAGTTCTTCAATTCCCTGTCCACTGAAGGTAATTGTTTGCACGATAAGAGGACGCCAATCCCTTTTGGTATCAAGTTCTAACGCAAGTTCCAATTCCGTCCTTGTCCTATTAGCATTAGGAAGATCGCTTTTATTAACTACCAACACATCTGCTATCTCCATAACGCCTGCTTTTATAGCCTGTACACTATCTCCACCTGCAGGTGTTAACACCAACACAGAAGTATCTGCAACTTTAATGATATCTATTTCTGATTGACCAACGCCTACTGTTTCTATCAGCAAAATATCTACTCCAAAAGCATCAATAATTCTAGCAACATTTTTTGTCGTTCTTGCCAATCCCCCCAGATTTCCACGGGTACCCATGCTTCTTATGAAAACACCTTCATCCAAAGTATGTTTTTGCATTCTTATACGGTCTCCTAAAAGAGCACCACCTGTAAAGGGGCTGGTAGGATCTACTGCTATGACTCCAACCTTAAGCCTGTCCATGCGGTATTGGTTAACAAGAGCGTCTACAAGAGAACTCTTCCCAGAGCCTGGCGAGCCCGTAAAGCCTATAATATAGGCATTGCCTGTGTGGGGGTGTATTTCTCTTAATATTTCTTCGCCTTCAGGCCTTTCGTTTTCCACCAGAGTAATAGCTTTGGCCAGGGCCCTGCGGTCACCTCTTAAGAGGCTGTCCACAATATCCATCGGGTGCACCACCTATCTGCTTATTAATATTCAATTCCTAGCTGTGCTTCAACTCCTGAGGAATAATGATGTTTCACTTCCCTTATTTCGCTAACTGTATCAGCAGCATTTATTAATTCTTGCGGGGCATATCTACCTGTCAATATTAAGTGAACTTCAGGAGGTTTCTTATATATTAACTCCAAGACATCCTGGAGATTAATAAGCCCAAAATCTACAGCTACGTTTATCTCATCCAAAATAACCATTTGATAGTGGCCGCTCATATCAGCCTCTTTTGCCTTATTAAACCCTTCCCCTGCCATCTTTACATCAACAGGGTCAGGGTTCTCTTTGTTTACAAAACTATCTCTGCCCGCCTTTACCGCTTTAATACCTCTTAGCTGTTGAAAAGCCTTGTATTCACCGTAATCTCTCCCCTTCATAAAAAAAACTACATAAACATTCTGGCCATGTCCAACCGCCCGCAGCGCCTGGCCCATAGCCGCTGTAGTTTTGCCTTTGCCCTCCCCGGTAATCAGCAAGGTTAAACCTTTGCTTTTCATTTACTACACATCCTCTCGGAACTTGGTAAAGCTTTGAACCCTATATCTCGCCGGAAATAAAGATCCTGAAAATGTATCATGCCCACCCCTCGATAAGCATTCTGATATGCTTCTTTTAGCGTACTACCTGTGCCTACAATATTGAGCACCCTACCTCCAGCAGTAACTACTTTCTCCTTTTCAAAAGCGGTCCCTGCATGAAAAACCAACAACTTTTCCACTTTTCTTATTGTTTCTAACCCCGAGACAGGATAACCTGTCTTATATTCCGCAGGGTAACCTCCTGATGCAAGAACAACACACAAGGCATGATCAGAAGTCCAGCGCAGAGAAACATCTGATAGCTTACCACTGGACGCAGCAACAATTAATTCCAACAAGTCACTCTGCAGCCGTGGAATAATAACCTGGGTCTCCGGATCACCAAAACGAACATTAAACTCTAAAACGTTTAAAATCCCCTTATTTACCATTAAACCGGCATAGATTACCCCCTTATAGTCAATATTCCTCTGCTCTAGACCTGCCAAAAGAGGTAAAAAAACTTGCTCTCTAACCTGCTGTTCCAATTCTTTTGATAAAACAGGAGCTGGGGAATCGGCCCCCATACCGCCTGTATTTGGGCCTTTATCTCCCTCCCAAGCAGCCTTATGATCCTGTGCTGAAGGTAGTATTATTATATCTTTTCCATCTGTCACAGCCAAAACGGATACTTCTTCCCCCTCAAGGCAATCCTCAATTACAACTTTCTTTCCAGCATCTCCAAATACTTTTTTAGTGAAAAGATTGTGCAGGGCAATGGATGCTTCTTCCATACTTTTGGCAACGGTTACTCCTTTACCTGCAGCCAGTCCGTCTGCTTTAATAACAATAGGTACACCCTTTTTCTTCACATAATTTAGGGCTTCTTTTTCTTCTTGAAAAACAGCATAAGCTGCTGTTGGTATAGAACAAGCAGACATTAAATCTTTTGCCCAAGTTTTGCTGCTTTCTAACTTTGCTCCTTCCCGGCCAGGGCCAAAAACAGGAATACCTTTTTCTGCAAAATGATCCTTAATCCCCAGGGCTAAAGGTGCTTCTGGGCCCACCACAACCATTTCAATTTTCTCTTGAAGAGCAACTTCTAGCAAGCCGTCGAGGTCCGTCTCTTTTACCGGCAGGCACCTGGCCAAAGAAGATATACCCACATTGCCGGGGCAGCAAATAAGCTCCTCCAGGAGGGGGCTTTGAGATATCTTCCATGCCAGGCAATGTTCTCGCCCGCCACCGCCAATCAACATTACCCGCAAAATTATTTCTCCTTTCTCTTTTTAATGTTTAAAAAACCTTCTCCCCGTTATAACCATGCTTACCTGATACTGATTGCAAACAGCGATAGAATCATCATCCCTCAGAGAACCGCCGGGATGCACAATGGCCGTAACACCATTTCTTACAGCAATCTCTACAGCATCTTTAAAAGGGAAAAAAGCGTCAGAGGCCAACACAGAACCCTTAGAATTATCTCCCGCCTGGTTAACTGCCAGGCGCACCGCAGCCACCCGGCTCATCTGACCAGCCCCTATACCCACTGTCTGCTTTCCTTTGGCCAAGACAATGGCATTTGACTTCACATGCTTTACCACTTTGAGGGCAAATCTTAAATCATCCTCCTCTTCCTGTGTCGGCCTTCTCTCTGTAACAACCTCCCAGGATAAAGAAACATCCTCGTAATCCTTTTCCTGCACCAGAAAGCCCCCTTCAACCCTCTTCCAATCCAGACCGGCCGTACGTTTCTTCC
>JAAZDU010000214.1 GCA_012512665.1 Bacillota bacterium
ACTATTGCTTTAATAGAAAGCATTTGTTATATTTGGGAGGGAAATAACGGCTTTTGCAATGGCAGGCAATTGCCTGCACAGGACTTACAGAAAGGAGGGTAGAAGGTGAACAAGCGTGAATACGGGTACCTGTCAGGAGCTGAAGATGATATAGTTATTTACATGAATAAGGGGCAAAATTATGCGGGTTATTCTGTTGGTATTTTACATATAGACAGGGTATGGTACCCCCTCCTGCCCGGGAATGTCGTCAATGCCTGGACCTATGAGTTCCCCGTTAAGATGAAAGCAGTTAAAAACCTTGACGTGCCAGGCCTGTTAAGCGGCGACCCTTCCCTGGCCGAACCCATCATAGAGGCGGCCAAAGAATTGCAGGAGGAGGGTGTGCGGGCCATCTCCGGGGCCTGCGGTTTTTTCGGCTTTTTCCAGAAACAAGTCGCAGCCGAGCTGGATATACCTGTTGCCCTCTCCAGTTTAATACAGGCCAGCTGGATAAAAGCTACCTTAAAGCCGGGCCAAAAAATCGGCGTTTTGACTGCGGACAAAGCTTCTATCAACAGCGTTTTGCTTGAAAACTGCAACATTAACGATCCTGATCTGCTTGTTATCAGGGATTTGCGCCACGAAGCCCAATTTTCTGCTATTCTGGAAGGAAGGGGGCATTTTGATAACGGCAAAGTAAGAAAGGAAGTAACAGACGCTGCTCTTGAATTGGTTAAAGAGCACGATAACATCGGCGCGATACTTTTGGAGTGCAGCGATTTGCCCCCTTATGCTTCAGATATCCAAAGGGCCGTGAAACTACCTGTTTTTGATTACATTACCTTGATCAGGTGGCTGCATCATGCCACAACGCAAAAGCCCTATGCGGGGCATATATGAGCAAAATACATAGCTGCCCCTTTTCTTAATCAGCTTGAGTAAAGCTGGGCCGTTTATCTGCCCAGGGCTTTGCTGCCTCAAAGGCAGCGGCAGCCCGCAAGACGGTTGCTTCGTCATAAGCCCGGCCGACAATTTGCAGGCCTATCGGCAGCCCCTTCTTGGTCCAGCCGCAGGGAACGGTGATGGCGGGCAGCCCCACTATAGAAAAAGCGTAGGTAAGCATTATCCAGTCGATATAGTTTTCCATTTCATGGCCATTAATCTCGGTGGGAAAGCGAGTTTCCGCAGGAAATGGCAGGATGGGCACAGTAGGAGTAAGCAGAAGATCATAGTCTTCAAAAAACTTGACCGTTGTCCGCCACAGCTTTGAGCGGTTGCGCTCTGCCCTGGCCACTTCACTTCCAGTAAGATTAACCCCCTGCCGGGCATTGTTTACAATGCTGGGATCTACTGAATTAACAAACTCCTCATCATCAAGCCGGTCCTGGTATAAAGCTGCGTAGCGGATACCCCTTAATGTGATGGCGGTTTCCCTCACCCCTGTGAGGTCAGGGGTTTTTTCCTCTACCTGGCAGCCCAGGTCAATAAAAGTTTTTATGGACGAACGGCATATTTCCAGGACATCTTCATCCATCAGCATTAAGTTCAAATTGTCACTCCAGGCGAGCTGCATGTTTTTAATGCCTGCTTCCAGGTCCTGCAGAAAATCTGCCTGGTCGTTAAAAATTGCGATTGGGCTCCGATAGTCGGGGCCGCTGAGCACGTTAAGCATCAGGGCCAGGTCCTTCACGGTCCTGGCTATGGGGCCCTCCACTGCTACGCTATCCCAGTAGAGGTAATTGGGATGTGTGGGCACCCTGCCCGGGGAAGGCCTTAAACCGACCACCCCGCAAAAGCTGGCCGGGATCCTCAGGCTGCCCCCCACATCGTTGCCCTGGGCTAAAGGCCCCATTCCAGAAGCTACCGCTGCAGCCGCTCCTCCGCTGGAGCCCCCACTATTTAAAGAGAGATCCCAGGGGTTGCGGGTTATCCCGAACAACGCGTTATAGGTAGATCCCCCGGCAGCAAATTCCGGTGTATTTGTTTTGCCCAGTATAATTGCCCCTGCCTTTTTTAAGCGCTCTACCACTGCCGAATCTACTTGAGGCACATAGCCTGCAAATAACTTGGAAGCATAAGTTGTGCGGATCCCCTTGGTTAAAGTAACATCTTTAATGGATACAGGTATGCCGTGAAGGGGCCCCAGCTCCTGGCCCTCCATAAGGCTCTTTTCGGCAGCCCTGGCGCTTTCAAGAGCATATTCGGCAGCAACAGTGCAATAGGCATTTACCAGGGGATTTATTTTTTCGATGCGCTCCAAAAAAGTAGTAGTTAATTCCACCGGGGAAATTTCTTTGCTGCGAATTAACTCAACCAGTTCCACTGCCGGTGTATAGCACAGATCTTCTGCAGAACGAACCATGAAATGACCTCCCTTGAAGGTATTAGCACCTAATATTATGCCCTGCTTATATAGCTGGCTTAGAGAAAATATGATCGCTAGGCTTTACTTCTAGGAAAAAAAAGATATTCCTGCCAATTACGCCTTAATTCTTTAACTTCTTCTAATTTTTTTAAAATGAGCGCTTTTTTTAGCTAATTTAGCTGTCGCTTACCGCGGCCTGCAGCACTTTC
>JAAZDU010000215.1 GCA_012512665.1 Bacillota bacterium
AGTCCTCCAGCCGCTGATAGGCCGGGTAGTGCAGCTTCTCAAAAGCCATTCCTGTCCCGATAATGCCCACTTTAAATTTCGGCAAAAAATTCACCTCCGGTTTTTTCCTTAGTATTCTCTTCGGGAAAGCAGGATATGCAGGCCGGGTAGGTAGAGAAGGGAGGTTCCTCTTACGGTAAAGTTTTGGCGGGGGAAGGCCGAAAAAAGACGGGGATATCCTGATCACCGATGGACCCAGTTTCTTACTCTTGGCAAAGTTTCTTCTTTGGGTTATTGTTATAGAGTAGAGGATTTCAGCGGACTTTTTGGGGGTAAGACCATGCTTGATCTGGAAAAGATTGCCCTGTTGGTGGCTTCCCGGATGGGACCCCTCCTGGCGGATCACCGTCGCTGTACCAGGATTCGCTCCCCTTTAAGCAAATGCTCCCTTTGCCAGGAGCTGTGCCCCGTCCAGGCTCTTTCCTTCCATCAGGGAGAGGGCATCTCCTTTGCCGACAGCTGCCTGGAGTGCGGCCTGTGTGCGGCAGTGTGTCCCACCGGCGCTTTAAAGATACAAGAACCAACAGAAATGAATTTGCTGCAAAAGATTGAAGCCTTGGGGGAAAACGGGGCTGCGGTAGCCCTGGGCTGCCGGCGCAACCGGGAACTGGATCAGGGAGTTTTGACCGTGCCCTGTTTGGGCAGCCTTTCCAGGGAATTCCTGCTGCTGTTGGATGGATTGCCTTTTCCTGTATACCTGATCCATAATGAGGAAACTTGCTCGGGCTGCCCGGTGACCAAGGGAGGAGAGCTTTGCCGGGAAAGGCTGAAAGAGCTGCGCTCTTTTCAAGAAGGGCTTGGACTGGCCTCTTTTTCCATCAAGAATGTGGGACAGGTCCCCGGGAAAGTTTTTTCCCGGAAAAGAGCTGCCAGCGGTCTGGGCCGGAGGGCCTTTTTCCGCTCCCTCTGGGGAGGGGCGAGGAAAGTGCCTTTGATGGCCCTGGAAAGCTTCCTGAATGGGGAAACGGAAAAAGAAAAAGGGATTACCGAATTGCCGGGACTAAAAGCGGATCGTTTGGCATTTCTCCAAAGGGCTCTGCTTCCGGTTCACTCTCCTGCTCCAATTCCCTTTCTTGCGCAGCCCTTCCTGCGGCAAGCATGTCATTTTTGCCGGGCCTGCGTTGTTCTTTGCCCGGTGGGGGCTTTGAAGTGTGAAGTGGATGGCGATCACTATCGGCTGCTTTTGCATCAAAACCTTTGTACCGGCTGCGGCCTTTGTGCCCAGGTTTGTTATCATGAGAGCCTGGAATTGGCACCCGCCGCCGTGGCCCATGTAAAAAGAGAAGAACCTCTGGTGCTGGCCCAGGGAGAGAAAAAAAGCTGTTCTATCTGCGGTCAGGAAATGATTATCTCCGGGCCGGCGGAGGAATGTTTTCTTTGCCGGAAAAAAGCCCTTTTGGATGCGAACTAAAAGGAGAGCGGATCAGTTGAAGAGGGTCAAGGCCCTCTTTTTCTTTTTGTAAAATCCTACAAAAAACTTTGCAAAAATCTGAATAATCTTACAAAGGTGTTGAGTCCTGCAGCGAGAAATAAACTGCAACCGGGAGAAGCTTTCCTGAGCAAAAAATTGTGAAAGGAGGCGCTATATCTTGAAGAAGGGAGGGAAGAACATCCGGACCATCACCAAGGAAGTTCCTTATTGTTCGTACAAAGGCTTGTTCAGAAGCAGGTGCTGGATTTATCGTTTTTTGGGCGCAGCTTTTTATCAGGAACCCTTTCAGGCGAACTTCCAGGAACTGTCGCAGGTGAATCTGTTTAAAAGCCTCTTGGATCAGGGCGAAGAAGAAAATCCGGGTGTAAAGATCTTGGCATCTTTCGTTGCGGCATTACCGGCCATGGCTCCGGAGGAGTGGGAAGAGCTGCGCCGGGAGTATTTGCGGCTTTTTCTGGGACCGGAGAAGGTGCTGGCGCCCCCTTGGGCCTCGGTCTATCTAAGCAAAGAAAGGCTTATTTTCGATGAAAATACCCTGGCCGTAAGGCGGTTCTACCGGGATTGGCAGCTGGAGACCGTTCATTATAAAAAAGAACCCGATGACCACATCGGCTTGGAGCTGGAATTCATGGCTATTCTCAGCGAAAGGACTTTGGCTGCCTATGAAAAAGGTGACTGGGAATTATACGGGCGGCTTCTTCAAGGGCAGCTTGCATTTTTGCATAATCACCTTCTTCCATGGGTGAGCGCCTTTTGCCGGCAGATCTTGGAGCACTCTTTCCAATCTTTCTATCGGGGCTTGGCTTTTTTCACTCCCGCCTATTTGGAAATGGATGGCGTGCTTTTGACGGATCTGATGCAGGATTACTGCGAAGGAGGTTATGGATTTGCATCA
>JAAZDU010000021.1 GCA_012512665.1 Bacillota bacterium
CGATATCTCTGATGCTTACTACGCTTATGGGCGCAATAACATGCTGGAAGTAGCCTTCCTGGCATCACACCTCTTGTGGATGACTACCCGCCCACAGATGGAAATCCTTTACGATATGGTGACAACCAGGGCAGCAGAGTGTATGGGCATTAAAAATTTCAAGCTGGAAGTTGGTTCCCCCGCCAACCTGGTTATTTTAGATGCCCCCAACACGCTAGAAGCTTTAAGGTATCACGAAGCCCCACTTTATGTAATTAGCCATGGCAAGTTAGTTGACCAACAGAAAATGAAAGCTCTGGCAAGGGAATGAGAAAGGATGTTATAGTAATTATTGTTCGGTCAGTGAATAAGAAGAAAGTATTCAAAGGTATTGATTAGTTGCGGCAGCGGGTATAATGTTGATACCACTATTATAAACGGCAAAATACTAATGACTGGTAAAAAATTTACAGCTATAGATGAAGAGTGCATTGTAAAAGATGCCTGGGAGGCTGCTAAAAAGGTGTGGGGTAGGGCAAAAAAATTAGATAAGCTTTCTCCGTTGAGTATTCCACTGGTAAGAGGTTGATCTTTTTATTGTCATATATATTGTAAAAATATCTGGTTTTTTTAGTTCCTCTATCATTCAGTTTTTAAAAAATATACAGAACAAATATCATTATTATTTAAAAGGAGTCAGCATGGAATTCAAATATATTGGCAAATCTATTCCACGACCGGATGCCATCAGTAAGGTGACCGGTAAAGCGATTTATTTGGATGATATTCGTTTACCGGGTTTGCTGCATGCCGCTATCCTCCGCCCAAAGTATGCTCATGCCAGGATTCTTTCCATCGACACATCTGCTGCAGAAAGGATGCCCGGGGTAGTTAAGGTTGTAACCGGTAAAGGATGCAAAATGCGCTATGGAGACAATATTGCCGATCTTACTCCCATGGCGGTTGAAAAAGTGCGCTATGCCGGTGAACCTGTTGCGGCTGTTGTGGCTGAAACTGTCAAACAGGCGAGGGCGGCCTTAGAAAAGATCAAAGTAGAATATGAGCCCTTACCCGTTTACACTGATGCACGCGAGGCTATGAAAGAAGGCGCCGTTTTAATCCATGAAAAACCGGAGCAGTACTGGCGCTTACCCTCATTAAAATGTGTTCCCAACAGCAACATAGCCAACTATTATCGGATGATCAAGGGTAAGGGTGAAGATGGTTTTAAAGAAGCTGATGTCATTGTGGAGGGGGAGTTTAATTATCCCTTTGGTTCATCGGCGGCTATTGAGCCGCACGGAGCCATCGTTTGGTTTAAAGAAGACAACAGCATTGAATGCTGGTCCTCTTCTATTTGCCCCTTTATTATCCGGCAAGATTTAGCACAACAATTTAACTTGCCCGTTTCTGAAGTGCGCGTACACATCCCTGAAATCGGCGGTTGCTTTGGCTACAAGTCCGACATTACGGTTGAACTGACTGTGGCCTGGATTGCCAGCTTTGTCCCCGGCCGCCCTGTTAAGTGGGTTGCTACCCGCAAAGAGGATTTTACTAGCACGCTTACCGGGCACGGTATCCGCACCTATATGAAGCTGGGAGCCAAGAAAAATGGCAAGCTGGTAGCGATTAAAAGTAAGATTATTCATGCAGGTGGTGCCTATGCCGACACAGCGGTACAGGTTACTATCGGTGCAACGCACAATTCTAGCGGTCCCTATGAATTTGAACACTGCTTTATGGAAGGTTTTACTGTTTATACCAACACAACACCTGTGGGTGCTTTTCGCGGCTACGGGCACCAGGAGTCACAATTTGCCACAGAGCGCTTGATGGACATTCTCGCCCGCAAATTGAAGATAGATCCCTTAAGGCTGCGTGAGATTAACTATCTTGGTGAAGGCAGCATTAATGCTCTAGGGGAGCGGATGTGGAAAACAAATGGCGACGTGTGCGCCGCTGCCAAAGCGGTGCAAGAAGCAATTTTTAGCCAGGAGAAGCCGCAGGAGGATGTGCACTACTATTACGGACGTGGCTTTGCTGCGCTGATGAAATCGCCCAAAGGCGCACCTTTTTCCACCAAAGGTTGCTACATGAAGATGAATATTGACGGCAGTGTATCGGTCAATATGGGCGGTGCGGAGGTCGGGCAGGGGCTGCGCACTGTAGTCAAGCAGGTCGCTGCAGAAGCACTGCAAATTCCACCTGAAAAAATTAAGGTTTATACGGAGATCGACACGCAATATTGCCCCTATGAATGGCAGACCATTGGTTCCATGTTTACCGTCCAGGGAGGGCGGGCCATTATCAGGGCAGCGCAAAAAATCATCGCCATTTTAAAGAAAACAGCCTCCCAGGTGCTCAAGGTAGATGAGGATTACCTGGAATACAACGGCGAATATGTCTACCTGCGCAGCGATCCCAGCATTAAAGTTGCCGTCAAAGATATCTGCCGCGGTTATATAACAGAAGATGGCATTACCATCGGCGAGCTGGCCCAGGCTACTGCAGATGCCAGGTTGCCGCGCTATTCCAACCCCCATCCGGAAACCGGCCAGGGCTCTATGGGTGTTGATTATACCTTTGGCGCCCAGGGGGCCTCTATACGCATAGAGAAGAAATCGGGCAAAATTATCGTCGATCACTTTGTCTCCTCTTTTGACGTTGGACGGGTCATAAACCCCATGCAGTTGCGCGGCAACGTGTTAGGAGGAGTGCTGATAGCGCTGGGCTCAACTCTCTCGGAGGAGCTGGTTTACGATCAAGAAGGTCATCAGGTTAATCCCCACTTTTTTAAATATCGCCTGCCCACGATCAAGGATATACCGCGAAAATCAACCACCATATTTATTGAGAATCCAGGGGCGGTGGGGCCTTTTGGCGCGCGGGGCATCGGTGAGCACCCCTGTGTTGGTGTCGCTCCCGCTATTCTCAACGCCATCTATGATGCCATCGGCGTAGATTTCTTTGAGCTTCCCGTTACACCCAAAAAGATTAAGCAGGCCCTTGCAAATCGGAAGGAGGAGTCATAATGGTTAATAAGTATAGCTTCAAAGTAAATGGCAGCGAATACACGATAGAAGCGGAAGCAGATACCCTGCTGATCGATGTGTTGCGGGAAAAGCTTAACCTTACCGGGACAAAACGCGGCTGTGACAATTCAACCTGCGGCAGCTGCACCGTGATCTTTAACGGTAAGGCCGTCAAAAGCTGTCGCAAGACTATAGAAGATGTTCAGGGCGGCGAAGTAGTTACGGTAGAAGGCCTTGCTAAGGGCAAAAAACTTCATCCAGTTCAGCAGGCGCTGATAGAGGCAGGTGCCATCCAATGCGGTTATTGTATTCCTGGCATTGCCACCGAACTAGCTGCGCTTTTTGACCAAAATCCTGATGCTGATGAGGATACCATTGTGAAGGCTCTCTATAAACACCTTTGCCGCTGCACCGGTTATGAAGCGATAAAGGATGCAGCACTGCTGGCGCAGCAGCTAATAGAAAAGGGTACATAAAAAAAGGCGGAGTTTTCAACAACCTTGGGGTTAGCATTTGGTAGCGGTGAAAGAATGCAGGCTGGGAGGTGATGGAG
>JAAZDU010000216.1 GCA_012512665.1 Bacillota bacterium
GAATTACTACTGGAAGCAACTAAAAATATATCAAAACATATTGGGTACCGTAAATAGGATTATTAAATAAATCTTTATTTATAAGCAAAAAGAAAAAAGCAAAACAATAAGAAATGCTGTCAGCTTCAGGGAAAAGCTGAATCTCCTGCCTGCCTTTGTGTTTAAGTCTTAATCTTCACCACCAAACTGCTCATTTAGCTGCATTTCCCTTTTAACCTGCTAACCATCATTTTTTAAGCAACAACGGGTTTTTACCCTGCTGTTCCAGGGCTGTCAGCAGGGCATCAACCACCCTGGGGGAAAATTGCGTTCCGCTGTTCTGCCGTATCTTTTCTATAGCCACCTGCCAGGGCAGTGCTTTGCGGTAAACCCTGTCAGAAGTAATAGCGTCAAGAGCGTCGGCCACGGCTATTATCTGAGCGCCCAGGGGGATATCGTCTCCTTTTAGGCCAAAGGGATAGCCCTTACCATCGTACCTCTCATGGTGGTACATTATGTAAGGAATTACATCTTGCAAAATAGATGCCGACTCCAGAATGCGGGCGCTTTCTATGCTGTGCCTTTTCATCTGCTCAAACTCTTCTCTGGTCAGGCGGCTGGGCTTTTTCAAAATATTATCCGGTATGCCTATCTTACCTATATCATGCAGCAGCGCAGCCTCTTTCAGGCTCTCAATCTGCTCTTCGTTCCAACCAAGAGCTCTTGCTATTTGCACCGCATACTCAGCTACCCGTTCGGAGTGGCCGCGAGTATAAGGAGAGCGGGCGTCAACAGCCCTGGTCAGGGTTTTTATAACCTGTAAATAACAGTCTTTTTGCGTTGCCTGTGCAGAAAATTTATCCAGAGTGCACTTCAGCTTATCTGCAAACAGCACCAGGGCTTTTTCTTCCTCTTCTTTAAACGGTTGGCTTCGAAATAAAGAAATGAGGAGCTTTTCAACACATCCGGTTACTTTAACTAAGAAAAGATAGCCACCTTCTAGCTCCAGAGAACAGGTAGTTTCCGCTTTGCTTAGGAAATCAACAAAAGGGTGCCTGTGCATCAAAGACAGAATCACCTTTTCCAGCTCACCAGGGAAAGAAGAAGAGATAACACTTACTTCATCTAAAATCGGATCTACTGCAAAGATGGCAGCATAATTAAAAGAAAAAGCGCTGTTTAGCAGGTAAGGTATTTTCAACAGAAGCTTTTTAGGCTTCTTAATAAAGGATATTTCACTGTATAGCATATTCAAGCCATCTAAGAGTGCATTCATTTTTCTCAGCTCTCTACCATTTATTTTTGTTGCGATAATTTTGAAAAGGCCTCATAGCGAAACCGCAGAATTTTTTCGTGTTCTTCCTCATCACGCATCAGCTGGGCAAAAACACTTTTTACCTTGGGATCTACTGCTTTTTCGGCCAGCATGCGGTACTGTTCCTGGGCTTCGCGTTCTGCCCTGATGGCATTTTTTATGCCTTCTAGAATTTCATGCATATTCCTTCCTCCTCTTAATTACATCAAATTATATGTAATAAATGCTGCTCATATATATTTACGACACACTATTTCTTTGTCCTTCCTTTACAATAAAGAAAGATGAA
>JAAZDU010000217.1 GCA_012512665.1 Bacillota bacterium
CCCTGTTTGAATATTTGAATAAATATTCCTCTCAGCAGGTACGGGAATAAATCATTATACCCCCTTCCTTTTAACGGTGGAAGTCTCCGTCAAAGCCTACTCGCAAAAACTTTCGGTTTGCTGCTCCAGGGTGTATTTCACATTAAAGGTTGATTCCGGGTCGCACCAGCCCCCGGCTCTCTGAGTTCAATCCTTTAAGCTAATTCTCCCTTTCATAGCTTTTACCAAACTATCTTAAAATGTAATTGCATTTTACTATAGCCCCTGGCCAGTGTCAACATATTTAAAGGCCCGGATAAGGCCGGGCCTTTTTTAGCATAAAACACGTCTTTTTGTGAGAAAATAAGCAGGAGGTGAAAAAAATGCCTGAACACAATGAACAAAACACAAAAGTAATGGGATACGCTGCGATCAGGTATGGCGCCTTGCTGTTGGGGTTAATTATCGTTCTCTACTTTATTGCCCGGCACCTTTTCCCTTTTATCCAGTCTCTTTTCTAATATATTTTATGCAAGCAGTTCAGCTATCTGTACGGAATTAGTGGCAGCTCCTTTGCGGATATTATCTGCTACTACCCAGAGGTTTAAACCATGAGGGACGGAGCGGTCAACTCTAATCCTGCCCACGAAAACCTCATCTTTACCTTTAGACATAACGGGCATAGGATACTCCAGCTGTGAGGGATTGTCAACAACAACTATACCGGCAGACTTTTTTAAGATTTCCTTGGCTTTGCTGGGAGGCAGCGGGTTATTTAGTTCCACGTTGACTGATTCTGAATGACCGAAACTTACTGGCACTCTTACAGTAGTGGCTGTAATAGCCAGCTCTGGCAAATTCATAATCTTGCGTGTTTCCTTAATCATCTTCATTTCTTCTTTGCAGTAATCATCCTCATCAAATACATCAATTTGAGGCACTACATTAAAAGCGATCTGATGATACCTAGCAGCACCCCTGTGAGGAATAGTATTTTTTTCTGGTTCCCGACCCTCCAAAACTGCCCTGCTTTCATTTTCAAGGCCCTGGATAGCGCGGTGTCCGGCGCCGGAAACTGCTTGATAAGTGGAGACTACAACTCTCTTTAACCCTGCTGCCTGGTGCAGGGGATTTAAGGCAACTACCATCTGAATGGTAGAACAATTGGGGTTGGCAATAATACCTTTGTGCTTCTTTGCATCTTCGGGGTTTACCTCCGGCACCACCAGTGGTACCTCCGGATCCAGGCGGAAAGCACTGCTGTTATCAATAACAACAGCGCCACTTTGAGCTGCTGCCGGAGCCAGTTTTTCGCTTACTCCCCCACCAGCGCTGAAAAAAGCAAAATCCACCCCTTTAAAAGATGCCGGGGTAGCTTCCTGGACAGAATAGCTTTCCCCCTTAAACTCCACGGTTGAACCTGCTGAACGGGAAGAAGCCAAAAGAGTTAATTTTTTAATGGGAAAATCTCTTTCCTGCAATACCTGCAATATGGTCCTTCCCACCAGACCGGTTGCCCCTACTATGGCAACATGGTAACCTGACATTAGTTAAACCTCCTCCATTATACAAAATGTTATATAAATGATTTAAAAACGTAATGATGCTAAAGCAGTTCTCGACGCAAATCTTCGGGGGTTCTGCTAGAAAGATAAGCTAAAGGAATATCAAAGACAGTTTTTGCACCAATTTGCCCTTCGCGATTTAATCGATAAACAGCCCTTGCATAGGCAACAAGAATGCTGGATGTAAACTCAGGATTGCTCTCCAACTGGAGGGAGAATTCAATGACTTGGTTGTGGGCAGCCGCTGCCCCGGTACGGCCGCTGTGGATGACAAAGCCACCGTGGGGCATTCCTGTATGGTCCCTCATAAACTCTTCTTCCGAAATAAATGTAACTTTTGTTTCATAGTCCTTAAAGTAAGCAGGCATTGTTTTAATTTCATGGGAAATTTTTTCCTTGTCTGCGCCTTCTTCAACTACCACAAAACATTCCCGCCTGTGTTTCTCCCGCGTAGTCAAATCAGGCATTTCCCCATCTCGAACTTTTTTGAGCGACTCCTGCACGGGAATAGTATATTGGACAGCCTTTTTTACACCCTTTATCCTCCTGATGGCATCCGAATGCCCCTGGCTAACACCCTTCCCCCAAAATGTATAACTTTTCCCCTGTGGTAAAATTGACTCGGCTAGCAACCTGTTCATGGAAAAAAGCCCTGGGTCCCAACCAATGCTGATAGCAGACGTTTTGCGGCTTGCCATAGCAGAAGCATGAACAGCATTGTAGTACTCAGGTATCTTGCTGTGGTTGTCAAAACTATCTACAGTGTTAAAAAATCTTGAAAAATATGGCCCTTGCTCCGGCAGGTCGTTGGCTGAACCGCCGCACAAAATCATGACATCAATTTCTCCGACAAAATCTCTGGCCTTATCCACATGCCAAACCTGAACAGATTTATCGAGATTTATGACCGTTTTTGGATCTCTCCTGGTAAAAATAGCTACAAGCTCCATATCGGCATGATGACGGATTGCCGCCTCGGCACCGCGACCTAAATTTCCATAACCTACAATGCCTATTTTAATCATTATTGCCGCCTCCAATTATTGCTTTTCAGGTCATTCTGATATCCTCTATATTTTCTTTGCTTTATGTAAAAATCCTGTATAACAAAAAAGTAACTAATAGCTACCAAAGGCCGTTTCCGCAAGCACTAAATCCTTAATAATACTATTTATGGCATTATGTCCCTGCGGATAAGGTCCTCGTATGTTTCCCGCCTGACAACGAGATTATCACCTCCCTCCTTTAAAAAGACAACAGGAGGACGAGGATTCAAATTATAATTGCTGGCCATGGCATGGTTATAGCCACCTGTGCTCAAGACAGCCAGCAGGTCTCCTTCTTTTAAAGGGGGCAGGGCAATATCCTTAATAAGGATGTCTCCCGATTCGCAGGCTTTACCGGCAATGGTTACCACCTCCGTCGCTTCTTCCCGGGCTCTGTTGGCCAGCACAGCGCTATAC
>JAAZDU010000218.1 GCA_012512665.1 Bacillota bacterium
GCAGGGCAACGGAAGAGGTCTCACGCCTGGAGTCTCAATTAAGTGAAGTTCGCTACTGCCTCGATTTTTTCCAACGCTTTTTCCCAGAGCGTAAAAGCTTTGTAGAGGAATTTATTGGAAGCAAGGCTAATTTAACTCCGGAAGAATATGCCGGTTATATTTTCAGCGGAGAAAAAGTAAAAGATGTTTACCAGGCCTGCCGGAAGATAGATGAAGAGTTTGCAGGCCTGCGCAACAAGGAAACACAATGCCATAATTTGCTTTCAGCCCTGGCTCCCTGGAAAAACTTATCCCTGCCGCTTGAAGAAATTAAAAATACAAAGCGCTTGCGCATGCAGCTGCAGGCTATTCCGGCAGATGAGCTGCAGGCCCTGCAAGAAGCCCTGGCGGAAAAAGCTTACGGGCATTACCTGGAAATAGTATCGGCAAGCAGGGATACAGCCTATACCTTCTTCATCTATTTTGAAGAGGAGGCAGCGCAAGTTCAGGATCTTTTGAAGAAAGCCGGGGCAACAGAGGTCCGCTTCCCTGATCTTAGGGGTACTGTAGCTCAAAACATGGAAAAGCTTAATCATGAAATAAGGGAAATAGATCGCCAAAGGGAAAGTCTTAAGCAAAAAGTAAAGGATCTTCTTGATAACCGCCTGCAATTAATGGCTTACCACGACTACTTAGAAAACGAGCGGGCGCAAAAAGAGGCCATCGGCAAGCTGGCCCGGACAGAAAGTACCTTTTTACTGGAAGGCTGGGTGCCTGCACCACTGGCCGCCGACCTTAAAAAGACGCTGGCTGAAAAAACAGAAACAGCCTTGCTCATTGTCCGGGATCCTGAGCCCGATGAAAACGTTCCGGTTTTGTTACAAAACGGCAAATTAGCAGATTCTTGCGAGGTTGTTACACGCATGTTCAGTACCCCCCGCTATCACGAAGCTGACCCGACACCGGTTTTGGCACCTTTTTTCTTTGTTTTCTTTGGTATATGTCTCTCCGATGCCGGATATGGTATTATCCTGGCCATCCTCGCTTACCTTGCTACTCGTAAAATGAAGCTGGGGGGTATGGGCAAACAACTCGTTAAGCTGCTTTTCATAGGTGGGATAGCAACGCTTGTTGCCGGTGCTCTCATGGGAAGCTGGTTCGGGGATTTATTTAATATTAAGCCTTTGTGGTTCAACCCGCTGGACGACCCCATGCGGATGCTCATTGTATCCTGCATTTTGGGTGGTATCCATATTTTTACAGGGATGGGCGTTCGGGCTTACCAGAGCATAAAGCGCGGAAAGATTCTCGATGCTGTTTTCGATCAGGGTTTGTGGTATATCTTCCTGATCGGTTTGGTCCTGCTGTTCTTACCACAGTGGGGCTCTACCGGTAAGTGGATGGCTATTGTTGGCGCAGTTGGGCTAATTTTAACCCAGGGGCGTCACCAGAAAGGAATCTTTAAAAAGCTTTCCAGCGGGCTGGTTAGCCTCTATGATGTAGCCAGTTATTTAAGCGATGTCCTCTCCTATTCACGCCTGCTAGCTTTAGGACTGGCTACTGGTGTGATCGCCTCTGCCATCAATACCATGGCTGGCCTTGTGGGCAAAGGAGTCATTGGTACAATTGTCATGGTTATTATTCTTGTAGGCGGGCATACCTTTAATTTGGTAATTAACACCTTAGGCTCATACGTTCATACCAGCCGCTTGCAGTACATTGAGTTTTTCGGTAAATTTTTTGAAGGTGGGGGACGACCCTTTCGTCCTTTTTGCAAAACAACCAAATTTGTGGAGATAGAAGAAAGGGAGGCATAAAAATTATGGAAGGAATAGTATTAGCATTTTTAGGGGCTGCCCTGGCAGTAACCTTAGCAGGTATTGGTTCCGCAATTGGTGTTGGACTGGTGGGTGAATGTGCGGCAGGTGTAGTTACGGAGGATCCTGATAAATTCGGACAAACTCTTTTATTACAAGCTCTGCCCGGAACGCAGGGAATATATGGACTTTTAACAGGTTTTCTTATCATGCAAAAGGTAGGCATCATCGGGGGAAATCTTGCTGTTCTAACTTTACAACAGGGCCTTTCCATTTTTTTAGCTGCTTTGCCAATTGCCATTGTAGGATACCTGTCCGCTATTAGCCAGGGCAAGGCAGCAGCAGCCGGGGTTAGCCTTGTTGCCAAGCGCCCGGAAGAGCTGGGTAAAGCAATTGTTTACGCTGTTATGGTTGAAACCTATGCGGTGCTGGCCCTCCTAGCCTCCATCATGCTGCTTTTTGGAATCACTATCTAGGGAAAGCCAGAAAGAGAGGGTGGTTTGGTAATGAAAGAGGGAGTGGAAAAAATTAACCAGCGCATACTTGCTGATGCCCAGTCCCGAGCAAAAGAACTCCTTGCAGAGGCTGAAGAGAAAGCCAGTGCCACTATTGCCGAAGCAGAAAAAGAAGCTGATAAAATAAAAAATCAGATTCAGGAACGCACTCAAAAAGAAATTGAGGAGCAAAAAAGGCGCATTTTAGGGATTGCGCAGCTGGATGCACGTAAAGAGATGCTGGCAGCTAAGCAAGAGCTCATCGAAGAGGCTTTCCAACAGGCTCTTAAAGAGCTGACAAACCTTGAAGAAGCAACATATTTTAATTATCTGCGCCAAATGCTTCTAGCGTCTATAAAAACGGGTGAAGAAACCATTATTCTTTCCCCGCGGGATAAAGCTAGAATTCCATCCAATTTCTGGAATGACCTGGAAAAGGAACTCAAGGGCACGGGCCGGTCGGGGAAAATTTCCCTGGGTCCGGAATCACCAGAAATAGAGGGCGGTTTTATTCTACGCTCCGAAGGAATGGAGATCAACAACTCTTTCAATGCGCTTTTATCAATGCAAAGAGATGAACTGGAACCAGAAGTGGCCGCACTACTCTTCAAAGAGGGATAAACTTCAAAGCGCATGAAAGAAGGAGGCAAGATAGATGCCTGTTAAGGAGACGGTTTATGCCTATGCGGTAGGGCGTATTAGGGTTTTAGAAACACGCCTTTTAGATAAAATTAAACTGGAAAGAATGGTTGAAGCTCCTTCCATAGATGAGGCTCTTAGGGTTTTAGCAGAAACAGACTATGCTAACATGGTAACAGAACTGTCCAATGTTTACGATTTCGAGCAAATTTTGAAAGCAGAAATACAAAATACCTATCTGTTGATGCAGAAAATAAATCCTGAAGCCCACCTTACCGATTTAATTTCCTTGAAATACGATATTCACAATCTGAAGGTGCTTCTGAAAGGAAAATTTCTAAAAGAGGCCAGCGATGAGCTTTTATTTCCTGTGGGAACAATCCCCCTTGATAAATTAAAGGCCATTGTGGTTGAAGAAAACTTTCAGGAATTGCCCACAGCCCTGTGTGCCGCTGTGGAACAAATTA
>JAAZDU010000219.1 GCA_012512665.1 Bacillota bacterium
CTATGGTACAGAAAAAGAAACGGCGATTTTCCCGCCGCTTTTTTTACAGTAAAAACAAACTTTTTCTTGGAGGTCAACAAAAAAATGCTGGCAGAGCTGATCCGGCAAAAAGCTAAAACGTGCAGAGGGCCCGATGGCAAAGAGTATGCAGCTTTGTTTTTAAAGGAAATTAGAGAAATTGGCGCCTTCTGCCAGGTGGCGGCCAAAGAGGTAGAAATAACTGCCCTGGAATTAGGAGTTATCCCGGAAAAATATCAGCGCAGCATGGGCTCTGTGGGTGGGGCAGCGGGACAGCTTATGCTGCTGAAAGCCCGGGTAGCCGTCCTGGGCGCAGGCGGCTTGGGGGGCACAGTGGTTGAGCTGGCTGCACGCATGGGTTTTGGCACCCTGGTGGTTCTGGACGGGGATGTTTTTAGCGACAGCAATTTAAACAGGCAGCTTTTGGCCACAGAAAAAAATGCAGGTAAAAGCAAGGCAGAAGAGGCTGCAGCCCGAGCAGCCAACATCAACAGCGCGGTAAGAGTTATTCCCTATTCTTGTTATGCTACTAGGGATAATTTAGCAGAAAAAATTGCAGGCTGCGATGTTGTCATCGACTGCCTTGATAATCTGCCCTCCCGTTTTATTGCCGAAGCAGTAGCCAAAGAACTAGGTATCCCACTGGTTCATGGCGCCATCGCCCATCACCTGGGACAGATTACAACTATTTTTCCGGAGGACCCCGGCTTGTCGCTTATTTATGGGAAGCTGCCGCCGGATCAAGAAAAGGGTATAGAAAAGGAACTGGGCAACCCCGCCACCACCCCTGCCGTGATAGCGGCTTTGGAGGTACAGGAGGCCATGAAAATTATCTTAAAGCGCAAAAGCATTCTTCGCAACCGCCTCTTGCTGATCGATATAGAAAATGGTACAATGGAAACGCTAAAATTAACATAGTATGACATTTTTCCCATTTCTGGCAGTACATTTTAACTGTGCTGGCTCTTTTCTGGAGGTGAGAAATATGAGTCGGGAAAAGGTATTCCTTACCAGCTTATCTGCCAGCGCCGGCTGAGCGGCCAAGCTTGGGCCGGGGGACCTGGCCAAGATTATGTCTTCTATGCCGGCTATGCAGCATCCTAACCTGATGGTAGGTACTCAGGTACCTGACGATGCGGCAGTTTATAAGCTGAACGATGAAGTTGCGCTTATCCAAACGGTGGATTTTTTCCCGCCGATAGTAGATGATCCTTACCGCTTTGGTCAGATAGCGGCTGCCAACGCTTTAAGTGATATTTATGCCATGGGTGGAACTCCCCTGACGGCGCTCAATATAGTTTGCTTTCCCTGTAAAAACTTAGGGGTTGAGATACTGAAGGAAATTCTGCGCGGTGGTGCTGAAAAAGTGCTGGAGGGTGGCGGCCTTCTGGTTGGGGGGCACTCTATTAATGATGAAGAGCCAAAGTATGGCCTGGCCGTAACGGGCATTGCTCACCCACAGCAGATTTGGGCCAAAGGGGGTGCCATCCCGGGCCAGTTGCTGGTGCTAACCAAGCCCCTGGGATCTGGAGTTATTACAACGGCTTTAAAAGGGCAGCTTCTGCAGGAAGAGGAAGCAGAGGAAATGATGAACTGGATGGCCACCCTTAATAAGGGCGGTATGGAAGCAGGCAGGGAACATAACATAAAGGCCTGCACCGATATCACAGGTTTTGGCCTGCTGGGGCATGCCATGGAAATGGCGGAGGCCAGCAAGCTAACTTTTTCTTTTAACGCCGCCTCCATACCCCTGGTGTTCCCGGCCCTTGAGCTTGCCGAAAAAGGTATCCTGCCCGGGGGTGCGCTGGCAAACCGCAGGCACCTGCAAGAGAAAATATGCTTTGCAGGCATTGATGCTGACAGCCCCCTTGTTGACCTGTTATTCGATCCCCAAACATCTGGGGGGCTGCTTATGGTGGTTCCGCAAGAAAATTGTTCTTCCCTGCTGGAAAGCCTTAAGTCCCGCGGCTTTGACAGGGCAGCTGTGGTGGGGGAAGTTACCGAAAGACAAGACTACCCGTTAAAGGTTTACAATGAATAGAGAATATTTTTCCCAAGAAAACATGCTGGCAGTGCCTTTGTGCGCTGCTTTTCCGTTATTAATTGGCTATCTTAAAGACAATAAGAAGAAAGAAGCTCTACCTGAGCCTTGGCAAAAAGTTGTTTTTCTGTATAGGAAAGGATATAGTTACACTACTCTAGGCCAGTATGAACGCGCTTTCCAGACTTATCTGGAACTTTTACGCCTTGTTCTACAGCATTCATCAAATACAACAAAAGAAAAGCTCGATGACCTTTTACACGGCTTCTACCGTTTTTTTCTGTTCCTGGGCCAGAAACTTTTAGAAGATGGTTCTTATGCCCTATCTCTTCATTATTGTAGTCAGATGCTGGAATATTTTCCAAAGGATAGCAGGCTTTTAAAGCTTATAGTGAAATCCCAAATGGCCCTGGGGTTTTCCCATTGGGAAAAGGTGGAAAATAATTTAAAATTGCTCATTAAAATAGAGCCCCAGGAGCTGCGGAATTACCAAAACCTGGGGCGTTTTTACGAGAGCGATCCTACAACTTTGGGACAGGCGATTAAAAGCTATAGAAAAGCCCTTTCTTTTTGCCGTCATGAACTGGACAGAGCGTGGTTTTATCAACGCATTTTACGCCTTGCCCCCTATGATCAAAAGGGGTGGCACAGGCTGGGCCTACTTTACTTGAGCCGCGGTATGTATATTGAGGCCGAAAATTGTCTGGAGCAAGCTTACAGACTTGGCCCCGGCTTATCTGTAACCCTGGATTTTGTTACAACCTTGATTCACCTTAATAAATTGGAAAGGGCGGAAGAGCTTCTTCAGCAGCTTGAAGCAACTTTTAGACAGGAAAAAGATAATGGGGAAGAGCTTTTAAAATCTTGTTTTTTGATGGCCAGGGTCTGTGAAGGCAAAGAGTACTGGTGCACGGCTCGCGTGCTCTACAGTTACTGCGCCCAGGAGGCTGCGGGCAAGCCCCTGGCGGCAGCAAGCAGGCAGGGAATAATAAGGTCTTATTTAGAAGAAGGGCGCTTAGAAAGGGCAGAAGAGCTGCTGCTAAACTCCTATCAAGAAGAGCAGGATAAAGAGCAAAGCAGTTACCTGGGCTTAATCTTTGAACTAATAGATAGCCTGGAGAAAAATGGCTTTATCGAAAAGGCACGCGACTGGAGAAGAAAGCTTACAGCTAATAATCCGGCTGTTTTTCAACAAAAAAACATTCTTTTAAGCCAGAATAAAATTTTTTGGCGCAGGTATGAAGTCCTGGAATTTCTTGGTACAGGTACGCTTGGGGATACTATCCTTTGCCAGGAAAGGTATAAGGGCGGAAAAGTAGTGGTCAAGGAATTTAAGGGCGAGGTTTTTAGTCCTTTGCTTTTAAGAAGGTTGCATAATTATTTGGAGATGCTTAAGGGGTTGAATATCAAGCAGCTGGCAGTGTTTCTAGAGGGTGCTTTTTGGGGGGAGAATTACTTAGCGGTTTGGGAATACCTGCCCGATGGCAATTTAAGGCAGCATCTTAGAGA
>JAAZDU010000220.1 GCA_012512665.1 Bacillota bacterium
CGTAAAGGTTAAACAAATCACCGGTCATAAACGAACCATTTATGCCTGCCAACAAAAATTGGATCAATGTATAAAAATAAAATTTTTCTCTTTCCCCGTCAATTGATTGAAAGGCATAGATTAGGCAAGGGAAACTGACAAGGCCGGTGGTCATCAGCAAAAGGGCTGAAAACAAGTCCACAACTAAAACAATGCCGTAAGGGGCCGGCCAACCTCCCATTTCCAGAATTTGTATGCCATTCACCTTTACCGTTTGCAGAAGATAGTAAGAAACCGCTAAAGTCAATAAAATAGAAAAGACGCTCAGCAATCTCTGGACGCGAATATTTTTTCTAAAAACTGCCATCAAAAGCCCTGAAAATAGTGGTATAACCAATGGTAAGACAATAAAATTATTCATTATCGTTTCCCCTTAATTGTTCCATATTTTCTGTGCCTAGTACTAAATAAGAACGATAGGCCAGTACTAAAAGAAAAGCTGTAAGGGCAAAATTAATGACAATGGCAGTTAAGATAAGTGCCTGGGGAAGCGGATCAGTAGGGGGAAGATTTACACCGCTGATGATGGGGGGACCACCTGTTTTTAAGCCACCCATTGTCAAGATCATCAGGTTAGCAGCGTGTGCAATGATGGAAATTCCCAGGATTATTCTGAACAGGCTTTTGCAAAGAAGCAAGTAAACACCTATGGAAAAAAGAATTCCTATGACGATGGCCATCATTGTCTCCATTTGCAAACGTCCTCACTTATTGTAGTGATGATGGAAAGAGCTGTTCCCAAAACAGCAAGTGCTACTCCAGTGTCGAAAACAATCGCGGTGACATATTCCGTTTCCCCCAAAATGGGGAGATTGATGATCCCAAAGGTCTGGTTGAGAAAAGGTTCATGAAAAATTAAGGAGGACATCCCTGTACCTACAGCAATGATTACACCTGCTATTCCCAAAGTTTGATAATTTATCTTAGAAACCTCTTCCAGTGATTTTAGATCGAAGGCCAGTATTAAGAGGGTAAGGGCCGATGCAACCACCAATCCCCCGACAAAACCTCCTCCAGGATTGTGGTGGCCTCCGATAAAAAGATGGGTGGCGAAAGCCAGGATGATAAAAAAGGCCACTTTGGATACTGTTTGTAAGATCACATCATTATTTAATCCCATTTGTCTCTACCTCTCCGTTAATCCTATTTTTATCAGGGTATAAACGCCTATTCCTCCAATACAGAAAACAAGAATTTCCAACATAGTGTCAAATCCACGAAAATCCACCAGAATAGAATTGACAATGTTTTTTGCGCCTGCTAGTTCATAGGCATTTTCGTAGAATCGGGAAATAGGTTGAAAAAGACGATTTCCTTGTGCTGATAAAGCCATGATGGTGACAAGAATACCCACACCTAAGGAAAAAACTAAGTTAGTTATTTTAAAACCAAGCTTGTTGATTTCCTTTTCCAGTTTAGGTAGGAAATAAAGGCATAACAGAAATAGCACTGTGGTAACGGTTTCCACAACTAATTGTGTTAAGGCCAGGTCCGGTGCTCTGAAAATAACAAAAAACATGATCATCAGATAGCCCATCACTCCCAGCCCAATAATCGCTATTATTCTGGTACGAGCACATAAAACCAGTAAAGCGGAAGCTACTAAAGCTAAACACAATAGAAATTCATAGATGCTAACGGGACTATTAGCAGTGGGGTTAAAAGTAAAGCTATTGAGAATGAAAATCATTCCAGCTAAAATGACAATAAAGAAAAAGAAGATATAGGATAAATAGTCGCGGATAAATCCGGTCATATACTTACGGGTGATGCGCTGGGAAGCTATTTCTATTGCTAATAATAATTTGTCATACATGTAATTGAAAGTAAACCAGAGGGGCAACCGACCGAAGACTTTTGACCATTTGGGGAAAAGAAGAAAGAGGGCAAAGCCAACAGCAATAATTCCCATGGTCATAAACAACTCAGGCGTCCAACCATGCCACGCTTTAATAGGTTCAATACTGAGATCAGCTTCCATGACTCCTGGCAAAATCGAGGAGATGGCTGGCAGGAAAAGATATTGGGCTAAAACATTGGGGAAAAAGAAAAACAAGATAATCAAGAAAGCAAGTAGCGTTGGCGGTAGGAGCATTCCCCAAGGCGCCCTCTGGATCTTTTTGGCCAGCTTGTGGGGCTGGTGTTTTCCCAGAAAAGGCCGGAAGGCAATGATCATGCAGTAGATAAAAGTAAAGATGCTGGCAAGCCAAGCCACGATGGGAAATAACGGGCTCCATTTGTCCAAGTGAAAAATTTCTAATTGAGAAGTGTTCAGTAACGAAGTAAAGAACAGCTCTTTACTTAAGAAACCATTAAAAGGAGGAAGACCGGCCATGGAGAAGCTGCCAATAATCGCTAAAGTAAAGGTTATGGGCATCATATTCATGAGCCCTCCCAGTCTGCGCAGATCCCTGGTTCCGCTGAGGCGGTCAATTATACCTACCACCATAAATAAGCTGCCTTTAAAAGTTGAGTGGTTAATTAGATGAAAGATAGCCGCCAAAATTGCTGTAATTGATAATATGGCTGCTTCTCCCGGTCCGGAGTAAGCTGCCGAACCTAAACCCAATAAGCAGACAATCATGCCCAGTTGACTCACGGTAGAATAAGCCAGCAGAGCTTTCAAATCTACTTGTTTCACCGCGGAGAAGGAACCCCAAAAGAGGGTGATGAGGCCTATTCCTGATACCAGCCAAAACCAGACCATATTCCCGCCAAAAATAGGAGTAAAACGGGCAATTAGATAGATCCCGGCCTTGACCATGGTGGCCGAATGGAGATAAGCGCTAATCGGTGTAGGAGCTTCCATAGCATCGGGAAGCCAGATATGAAAAGGAAACTGAGCGGATTTTGTAAATGCTCCCAACAAAATTAAGATCATTGCCGGGACAAAGAGGGATTGGCCGGTTATTTTATCAGCGTGTTGAATCATTTGCCGAATACTGAATGTATCTGTAATATTGGCCAGAATGAGAAAACCGGCCAACATGCAGAAGCCGCCGAAAACGGTGATCAGCAATGCTTTTTGGGCGCCATAGCGAGAAGCTTTCCTCTGGTACCAGAAAGCAATTAATAAAAAGGAAGAGATACTTGTTAATTCCCAAAACATATATAAAACTAAGACATTATCAGAGGAAACCACGCCCAACATGGCGCCCATGAATAGCAACAAATAGACATAAAAATTACCTAGTGCTTCCCGTTCCTTTAACAAGTAGTAAATTGAATATAAGACAACTAAAGCTCCTATGCCCGTAATAATCAACCCGAAGATTAAAGTAAGCCCGTCCACATATACTGTATAATTAATGTTCAAATGTGGTATCCAAGAAACCGTATGAACTAAGGGGCTGTCTTTTGCTATCAAAGGGATTTGCCGTATTAAACAGGCAAATAGCCCGATGGGTATTGGAAGGACAAACCATCCGGTATGGATGCGGGGAAAATGTCTATAAAATATTGGTACCAATATTGCATATAATAAGGGAATAAAAGTTGTCAGATAGAACCAAGACAAAATTTAGCCTCCTTTACATAAACTAGTATTACGTAAAAATATTACTTGAATAGACACTATCTCGAGAGTATTATATAACATATGAAACCGGGATTGCTAATTTATTATTGCCTTGTATTATCTTGTATTAAAACGAATTGAGCCGGAGGGTAAATCATGAGAACTATTAGAACTCACACGAATGAACGCATTCTCGTGTGTGTCTATTATGGTCCAAACGGAGAACGGTAAATTAACCGGGGATATTATATTGCCAAGGTGTTTAATTGTCCGCTTTATTTTTTAACTGTCGTACCCCAGCCTCTGGAAGAACTGGATGCACAGAAAATGGATTATATCTCCAGATGGCAAGAACTAGCTAAAGAATACAAGGTGGCAGAATACATTATTAAAGAAAATGAGAAGCGCCCTGTCACCAAAGTCATTGCCGAGGTTGCCCGTCAAAAACATATCACGCAAATTATTTTGGGGCAAACCGCCAAAAGCCGCTGGGAAGAAATCACAAAAGGATCTATTATCAACATTCTATTAAAAGAGATTCCCTTTATCGATATTCATATTATTTCTGTATCACGCTATTTAGAAGATCTGGAAGGTCATTATGAAAAAGGAGTTCGGGCTTATTTGGTTAGAGAAGGAG
>JAAZDU010000221.1 GCA_012512665.1 Bacillota bacterium
AAGAAAGGCTTCCCCCTACCTGGATAAGGGCTGCAAGCTCCGCTCGCTGGCAGCAGCTATTTCCCAGAGGAAGACGTGTGAGTTCGTTTTTAACCTGATCTGTAAAGCTCAACATTCTCACTACCTTTTACGGTTGGCTTTTAGGTTAAAAGGAATGACCTTTTTCCTGGCAGTTTTCTGGTAACCTGCCTGTCGATAGCGCATATGCAGATCAAGCATTCTATATGAAAAAATTGAATCCAGGCCTGTTTCCCGTTGCAAAAATTCTCTCAAGATGAGGATGGCCAATTTATGCGGATCGTGCCGCACCAAACCTTTTTCCATGCTGCAGAGCGGGGCAGAGATGACACTTACCCCTCTTTTCTCAAACTCCTGCAGATCTACCTCTACTGGCTTACCACCTTCGCGGCTGTAGCGCTGCGCGAGTTCAGGATCAAGAAACTCCCGGCTGTTTACAACCACTAGATCTACCAGGGAAGAGGTCCCGGCGTGCCTCTCCAGGGCCTGCAGGTGCTGAAATGCAGTCATGCCCAGCGTTTCACCTTTTTGAGTCATCAGATTGCAGACGTATATTTTTAGCGCATTGCTTCTTCGTACAGCCTCTGCCACACCGGGGACCAGCAGGTTTGGTATTATGCTGGAATACAGGCTACCGGGCCCCAAGACAATGATATCTGCTTCATTTAAGCTTTTTATAACTGCAGGCAAGGGGCGGCACTGTTGAGGAACAAGAGATACTCTTTTAATCCGGCCAAAAGTGGCAGCAATGCGGCTTTCTCCCAGCACCTCAAAACCTTCCTGATAGGTGGCTTTAAGTTTTATGTTGTCCAAAGTTACAGGCAATACTCTCCCCCTGACGGCAAGCACTTTGCTGAACTCTTTCAGCGCCCTTTCAAATCCGTACATCTCCGACATAGCAGCAATTAAAAGATTGCCAAAATTATGGCCATACAAGCCCTTTCCGCTAGAAAAACGGAATTGAAAAAGCTCCTCCAGAATGGGTTCTGTATCGGCCAGGGCAAGCAGGCAATTGCGCAGATCGCCTGGGGGCAAAATACCAAGCTCACCCCTTAGAATGCCAGAACTGCCACCATCGTCTGTCACTGTAACCACAGCTGTAATATTGCTGGTATAGTACTTTATTCCTCTGAGCAGGGTAGCAAGGCCTGTTCCTCCTCCCAGGGCAACAATCCTGGGACCCCGCTCCAGGTGGCGTTGGTTGTATAAAAAATCTACTAAAGATTTCTCTCTCTGGGGTTGGAAAACAGCGACAACAGCATGAACAGCTTTGTACATCCCCAGCGCTGCTAGAAAAAAGCCTGCAAACAGGGAGAAAAGAGCAGCATAAAAAGGAGGGAAGAGAGGAATTGAGGACAACTGAGGCCAAATGAACAAAGCTATCCCCCATAGGAGAAGGGCCATGCCTACAAAGGCTAAAATAATCCATCTTTTAAAGCGTAAACCTGGATAAAACCACTTGGCCAAACTCCTCAGCTGCTTCATAGCAATCACCTCGCAAATAGCTCAAGCCTTGTCAATATCTCTGTGTAGAGATTGTACTCTATAGTTTTTGGACTGCAGGTAGGAAACAAGTTTGTCGGCAAGGGCAACAGAACGGTGGCGGCCTCCAGTACAACCGAAGGCAATGACCAGTTCGCTTTTCCCTTCTCTTATGTAGCAGGGAAGGAGGAACTCTATGAGCTCACTTAGTTTTTGATAAAACTTATGGGTAATAACCCAGCGCCAGATATAATTTTGCACCCTCTCGTCATGCCCGTCCAGGGGTTTTAATGCTTCTACATAGTAAGGATTGGGTAAAAAGCGAACGTCAAAAACCAGGTCCGCCTCCTGGGGCAGGCCATATTTATAACCAAAGGAAAGGACGCTGATAACCATATTGTTCTCAAAACGCCCAGGTGCGTAAATATGATTTATCTTTTCTTTAAGCTCCAGGGGCGACATCTCGGAAGTATCAATAATGATATCGGCTTTGCCGCGAATATCCTGCAAGGTGCGCTGTTCTTCCCTAATAGCCTCGGCTACGGTCCCTTTCTCCAGCAGGGGATGGCGCCGCCTTGTTTCCTTAAAACGCCTGATTAAAACATTTTTAGATGCTTCTAGAAAAAGAATTTCGTACTCAAAACCCGATTCCTCCAGCTGTTCAAGTGCCTGGAATAAGCCGGTAAAAAGCTCCCCTCCTCTAATATCACATACAAGCGCCACCCTTCGCATCTTATCTCCCGAAACCTGGCAAAGCTCCGCAAATTTGGGGATAAGAGCAGGAGGCAGGTTATCTACAGAAAAGTAACCTAAATCTTCAAGATGGTGGAGGGCTTGGCTTTTGCCTGCCCCTGAAAGGCCGGTTATAAGGATGAAACTTTTTTTATCACGGTTGCCCTTTAATGCCATTGTATTTCCCTCATTTAATTATATGCCTTTTAATATACCATGCCTTAATATCTGGCCTTAAAAATCTTAAAAATAAGGTTAATTCTGGTTGTTGACAGCAAAATGATCATAACCCCGCTCCTTTAATTCAACTACAGAGCCATCTTTTTTAATCAATCTTACGCCTTTTTCAGGAGGCACCATGCGCCCTATAATGGTAAGTGAGGTGCCAGTGGTTTTCTTAAGAGAACGGACCAGCCTTCTGATGCGCATAGGAGCTCCCTTACCGCCAGGAATCGTAAGCAGTAGCTCGAAATCTTCCCCACCATAAAGGGCCCAATGTAAGGGGTCGCAGTCCAGGCGCCCGGCCACTTTCTTCGCAGAACTGCTCACAGGTATTCTCTCTTCCCAAAGCACAACGCCCAGGCCTGAGGCAAGGGCGATTTCCGCAGCCTCAGAAACCAGGCCGTCGCTTATATCATTTAGTGCTCCCACCAGGTTGCTGCTCATGAGGACTGCTGCCTCCCTTACCCTGGGCCAGGGCATCAGGTGAGCCTGTATAACATCCTTTACACTGGCATCGCACTCTATTCCCTCCTGTAAGCAGGCTAAACCTGCCGCTGCTTTGCCCAACTCACCCGTAACCAAAAGCCAATCGCCCTCGCTGGCACCGGAGCGATAAGCGATTTTGCTGCGGGAACTTTCCCCCAGCACGGTAATATCCAAAACGGTGCCCCGGGGTGAACTGGTTGTATCGCCGCCGACTATGGTTACCCCAAACTCTTTGCATAACTGTGCAATGCCGCGATAAATGCCTTCAACCCTTTTTAGAGGGGTTTCCGGCGGCAGCCCCAAAGAAACCAACGCCCAGCGGGGCCTGCCACCCATGGCAGCAATATCGCTCAGGTTAGCAACCAGGGCTTTCCAGCCTAGCTGGTGAGGGGAGCAATAATGCCAATTAAAATGGATCCCTTCTATAAACATATCGCAGGAAACCAGGAGCCGCTGGCCGGAAGTTACCTGTAAGACGGCCGCATCGTCTCCTATACCCCTAATAACACCCTGGCCTGTTCCCCTGGCAGCATCTCCTAGAACCTCCACCAGGTGCTCTATTAAAGAAAATTCGCCTAGATCTTTTATTAACAACTCTTTTTCCGACATCATCTTCCCCCTCGGGATCAAGCGAAAACACAGCTTTGCAGCCTGTTTAACTTTATCATATAACTTGTCACAAAAAGCGTCAACTAACATCTCATGGCAAGCTTTACAGCGCTCACAGGGCCTTAAATTAATAGCGCTTCAAATATGCCTCCAACTCCCAGGGGTGAACAGTTTGCTGGTACTCTTTCCACTGGAGTTTTTTAGCTTTTATAAAACGCTCCAGCACATGGGGTCCCAGAGCAGCTTTGATTACTTCGTCCTTTTCCAATTCCTGCAGGGCTTCGTTGAGGTCTTGGGGCAAAAGTTTTATTTGGTACTTTTCCAACTCCTTTGGAGTCATATCGTAAATATTGAGATCAACCGGATCTGGTGGAAGCATTTTCTTTTTAATGCCATCTAAACCGGCTTTTAGCATAACTGCCAGGGATAAATAGGGGTTGCAGGAAGGGTCGGGGCTGCGCAGCTCCAGCCTCGTACCAATACCCCTGCGCGCGGGAACTCGAATGAGGGGGCTTCTATTTCTTTCCGACCAGGCAATGTAGACGGGGGCTTCGTAGCCGGGAACCAGCCTTTTGTAAGAATTGATTAAGGGGTTGGTAATTGCCGTAAACCCCTTTGCATGTTTAAGTAGCCCTGCCAGGTAATGCATAGCAACTTTGCTCAGCTGCCGGGGTTGATCTGGATCAAAAAAAGCATTCTTTCCATTTTGAAAGAGCGACTGATGGGTGTGCATACCCGAACCGTTAATGCCATAAATAGGCTTGGGCATAAAAGTGGCATGAAGACCGTGTTTGTGGGCAACCGTCCTCACTACCAACTTGAAAGTCATAATTTTGTCCGCAATAGACAGGGCATCATCATATTTAAAATCTATCTCATGCTGCCCCTCAGCCACTTCGTGATGAGAAGCCTCAATTTCAAAACCCATCTCCTGCAGCGTAATAACCATTTCGCTGCGGGCGTTTTCTCCTAAATCCACAGGGGATAGATCAAAATAACTCCCCTTGTCGTGAGTAACAGTAGTTGGCTCCCCCTTTTCATCCAGGCGAAAAAGAAAAAACTCTGCTTCCGGACCAACCATCATGGTGTAGCCCATTTCTTTGGCCTCTTGCAGAACCCTTTTCAAAACACAGCGGGGACAGCCTACAAAAGGTTCGCCGTCAGAGTTGTAGACATCGCAGATAAGGCGCGCTACAGAAGCTTCTTTGGATTTCCAGGGGAAAATGGTAAAAGAAGCAGGGTCAGGTTTTAAATACATGTCCGATTCCTCTATGCGCACAAAACCCTCAATGGAGGAGCCGTCAAACATTAGAGCACCGTCTAAAGCTTTCTCCAGCTGCTCAACCGGCACCGACACGTTTTTCAAGGTGCCAAAAATATCTGTAAACTGCAGACGGATAAACTTAACATTCCATTCTTTTGCTTTTTCCATCACTTCTTTTTTATCCACCAGCAAAGCCCCCCTTTTCCAAATCTTTAAAAAAACATATTAGCCACTAAAAAAAAACACCTCTTTCTGGTTCTTTTCAGAACCTCCCCAGGCGTTTGTCATATATTGAAAAACATGGACACATCCTTATTTTAAATACTGTATTAAAATATGCATATAATATAATACAACTGTAAAGGAAACCCAAGAACAACATTCGCCTTTGGCCTATTACAATCCCAGCTATTTTATTTTTTTAAATTATTGTTCAGGCTTGAAAAATAAAAAACGCCGTCAATTATATCCATTTTAATTCTATTTAAATTAGCAAGGTAATCTAAATGTGCCATGGCTTCGGTGGCAGCAAACCACTTCTGCGCATCCGGGTAGTCAGACCATTTCTTGGCATCAATCCTCCAGCGCATCTGGGCAGCAACTTCCTGAACCGTCATTTTTGTTTGATTTTCTGATAGGATTCTTTCTATTTCCTGCAAGCGAACTTCGTGGTGCTTAAATAATTCATCAATACGCTTGCGGTGATCAAAAATCAAAGTGCGGTGGGCAGGGAGCATTAAGGATATGTTGTAATTGTAAATTTTCTTAAGGCTGTTAAGATACTGCTTTAAAAATACCGGGAACTGGAATCCCCTGAAACTGATATGGGGGGTAATGATATTTAAGACATGATCAGCTGCTATATAAAGCCGCTGCTCCGGCTCGTATAAATTAATCATTTCCGGCGTATGGCCGGGTACCGTAATAACCTGGAAATGGTAATCATCAATGGATACTATATCATTTTCCCGCAAAACAACAAATTCAAAATCACCCAGGGAACGATAGGCTTTACCGGGGTTATTTTCAAAAAAATCTTCGCTTTCTTGAAAACCATATTGTCTCATCAAGACATAATAACTTTTCCAACAGCGCTCGGTAGTCTCCATCTTAACTATTTCACCCTCTAAAGCACTGAAAAAAATACGGGCGCCTAGACGATATAATTCCCCAACCAAACCTGAATGATCTGCGTGCAAATGCGTAATGATCACTTCCGAGTTGGCCGGGTCAATTCTTAATGTCTCAAGATGGTTAAAAAAAGCCTCCCTGCTCTCCTTCCTATTAAAGCCAGTATCTATAATGAGGTTTTTATCCTTTCCCTTGATCATATAGCTATTCAAGTACTTTAAAGGATTCTGCGGTAGCGGAATGACACATCTATAGTAATTTTTGCTGATTTCTTCAATCATTTATCTTCACTCCACACCCCTTTTTAAATCCAATCCAGCAGCTTTTCCTGGTTGAGAATAATAATTTTATCCCTGTGAACTTCTATAATACTTTCTTTCTGCCAGCGGCTTAAAATGCGGGCCACCGTTTCCCTGGTTACCCCTATAATGCTGGCCATCTCCTGGCGTGTCATCTCAGTTTTAAGAACAAGCCTTTCGCCCTCGCCCTGCAGCCCCTGCCTCTTCTGCAGCCTCAGCAGCAGGCCGGACATACGGCTGTAGGCGTCCTTTAAAGCCAGATCCCTGATGGTGCGCTGAGCTGCTCTCAACCTGCGGCTCATGAGGCGCAGCATTTTTAAAGCCAGCTCCGGTTCTTGCAAAAGCAGTTGCTCCATATCTTTATTGTAGAGCACCCCTACCTCTGAATCATCCACTGCCTCGGCCGTTGCCGGGTAAGGCCCCCCGTCAAAAATGACCACTTCAGCAAAAATACTGCCCGGGTGAACATAGTGAAGAACCTGTTCCCGGCCTTCTTCGCTTAACTTGGAAAGCTTGACAAGCCCCTTGCGCAAAATATACAGGGCCTCACCGGGCTCGTCCTCCATAAAAATTACCTGACCCTTCCGGTAATGGCGGGTTACCAGGAGGGCTGCGATCTCAGCCAGCTCATTATCTCCCAGCACATCAAAAAAGTTAACATCTTTGAGGAAAGAATAACTTTCAGCCAAAAGGGCACCTCCACCTGTTTAAGGGCTAAGCTGCCAGGGACCCGGGAAAGGTCATCTTATTAATTAATCCAATCATCAATAATATTGAAAAAAGAAAGCACCTTTTCCATGGAGGTATTCAAAACCTGGTCTTCTGGGATTTGCGCTTGCTGCACAATTTGCCAGGCCTGCTGGAAGTTGCCGACATCGCGAGCAATATGAGCGTCGCTATTAACACATACTATTGTTTTATAGCGGCGGCAAAAGTGGGCAATTTGCAGGCAGCGGTCAAAGCTTCCCTCTCGCACCAAAAAGGAACTGTTGTTTATCTCCAGCATTTTACCTTCCCGGGCAGCCACCTCTGCTATTTTCTCCTCATCTACCGGAAATTTTGGGTTTCCTGGATGGGTAATGCCGCAAACAAAGGGGTTGCAAAGGGCTCCCGTTAAAGCCGCCGTATTTTCTTCTACCGTCCCCGGCTCCAGGCAGGGGGCATGAAGCCCGGCCCAAACAATATCTAATTTTTTTAAGTATCGAGGCTTTAGATCAACATTACCCTGGTAATCAATAATATTGGCCTCTACCCCCCGTAAAACAAATACGCCGTTCCACTGCCGGGGAATAACCCTCATGTTGCCAAAATAATAAAGATGGCATGACCCTGGCATGGCCGGGCCGTGCTCTGTCAGAGCCAGTACCTCAAGCCCTTTTTCCCGGGCTGTCAGAATCATTTCCTGTACAGTGCTGTAAGCATGGCCGCTGGCCAACGTATGGGTGTGCAGATCGGCTACAAGAGGTAGATCAGTTTTCAACAAAGTTCCCTCTTTTCAAGATATACTTATTAATAAAATAGGCTACTCCATCTTCGTTATTGGCCAGCGTAATAAAGTCGGCGGCTGCCTTTACCTCTTCAGCGGCGTTGGCCACGGCTACCCCCATACCGGCATAGAGCAGCATGTCCAGATCATTTTGGCTATCCCCTATCGCCGCCACCTCTTCCCTTCTAACCCCATAAGGTTTGGCCAGGGCCTCTAAGGCCTTTCCCTTGGTAGCTTCTTTATGCGTGAGCTCTAAAAAATAAGGGCGGGACCTCAAAATTGCCAAATGGCTGCCAAACTTTTTTCTTACCGCTGCTTCCATGCTGGAAAACCTCTCATCCCTGCAGATTAAGGTAATTTTTGTTGGTTCGCTGCCGGCTTTTCCGACAAAGGGCTCCAGGGGCCCGACCGCCGTTACCTTTACATCTGCAATAGTCTGGTAGTAGCGAGTATTTTCGTTTTCTTCCTGCACATAGAGCTGGTCGTCCAGATAAAGGTTGACATGATAATTTTCTTCCCTGGCAAAAGCCAGAATCTCCTCAGCCATCTGGCGAGGTACAGTGCAGTGGCGCAGGGTTTCTTTCCCGTTAGCTTTTTTAATGAGCGCACCGTGGTAAGTAATAAGCGGCAGGTCGAGCTGATGCTGCCTGGCATAGGCCAAGGTTGACTGGAACATCCTGCCTGTAGCCAGGGTAACAAGAGTTCCCTGCTGCACAGCCTTTTTAATGGCCTCCTGGTTGGCTGCAGAAATTTCTTGTTCATCATTTAGCAGCGTATAATCCAGGTCCAGGGCTAAAAGTTTATAAGTCAAGGGTCTTCCTCCTTTTTTAGGATACGACATCATTTTACTACATCAACCTAAGAAGAACAACCTCCCCGGGTGGATGAAGCAGTCCTGACAGGAAATAATAAGCATATATAAGCAGCAAAAGATAAGGGGTGTGTATTTATGCCGGGGTATAGCCGGGGCAGGCTCCACCAGGTTGAACCGGTGCAGTGGGCTATCGATTTTTTAAATTACTGCTTTAACTTAAAAGAAGAGGTCGCATTAGAAGACTATTGGCTGAACTTTTTACAGGAAGAACGGCTTTTCTTTCAGCAAAACTACGGGGAACTCCTTAGCCGTGCCCACAAAGTCTATCACAATATCTTTTGGAGCGATGGTTACCTGGGAGGAAGCCTTCTGGTGCTGCGCCTTTTGCTCAACACTCTGCCTACAGTGCTTCCATGCCGCTGCATGTCAAAAAAAATATTATCCCTGGAAGTAACGAGGGTTTTAAAAGAAGCTAAAGCTTTTTTACAGGGTTTAAACTTAACCCCCGAACCAAAAAGTCCCGGCAAAAATGTGTTTCTGCTGTGCCTGGAAATACTTGAAAAAAAGGGCTTCCCTCTAAGAAAACTGGCCAGAGGGAATACACCCTTGCTGGTAGTATCTCTCCCCTATAGAGAAAACAGCGCAGGCTGTTACCTGGCACCTATTCATACCATTGCCTGTTTCGGGCACCCTCCTCTTTCGCCAGAGGAATAGCTAACGCTATTTTTGCATGAAATAGGCCACTCCTTATTTTTACAGAAACGCTGGCCCAAAAATAGCCTTGCTGCGGCCAGACCTGAAGAAAAAAGGCTGGGGGAGGCCTTTGCCCATCACTTTGCCCTGACTTACAAAGCTGACTGGGACCTCACCCGGGGGCCTTTTTTAGAAAACCTTTAATCGGGAAAAGAGCGAAGGTACTCATAAAGCGCCTGCGCTACAGAAGAATTCATCCCCGGAACTGCAGCCAGCTTCTCCGGTGCTGCCTCCTTAATTTCGCTGATACCTTTAAAATGGCTCAGCAGTGCTTTGCGGCGGGAGGGCCCTATGCCCGGAACTTCTTCCAGAATTGACCCCAGGCTTTTTTTAGCAAACTTTAAGCGGCTATATGAGATGGCAAAGCGATGGGCTTCGTCCCTGATCCTCTGCAAAAGCTTTAGTGCGGGATGATTGGAAGGCAGCACCAGGGGGGCATGCCTGTGGAGCAAAAACAGGTGCTCCTCTTCCTTGGCCAGAGCCATAAGAGGAAAATGCTGCAGCCCTTTTTCTTGCAAAATTTTTGCTACAGCATTAAGTTGCCCCCTGCCCCCATCGATAAGAAAGAGGTGGGGCAAGGGATCATGCCCGTCTAACCTGCGCCGCATGACCTCCTGCAGCGCCAGGTAATCGTCAGCAGGGGGGGTATCCCGCAGTGAGTAACGCCTGTAACCCTCCTTACAGGGCTGGCCATTGCGAAAGAGGACGGCTACCCCCACTCCTTCTTCACCGCCCAGGTGAGATATGTCATAACCCTCAATATCAGTTATGGGTTTATCTGCATTAAAAAGACGAGTCAGGTAGTTCAGGGCCTTCACATCAGCGCTCTCTTCATCTTTTTTCCAGCGCAGCTGGGCATTCTGGGCAGCAAGGCGGACCAGTTCCTTTTTTTCACCCCGACGGGGGACATGAATTTTAACTTTTTTCCCCTTCATTTTTTTTAACCAAGCTGCTACCAGCTCTTCTTCCGCCACCCGGTGGGAAAGAAGTATCTCAGAAGGTATAAAGGGTTGGTGGCTATAATAATGGCGCAGAAAGGCCGCCATCATCTCTTCTTCCGACAGGCCTTCCGTATTGGTCAGGGTAAAATAGTCCTGCTCCGTCAGCTTACCTGCTCTAACGCGGAAAAGGGCCGTTCTTGGTTCGCCCTGCACCTCTGTAAGGGCAATGATATCCCTATCGCCCCCGTCAACAGATACCACCTTCTGCCGTTCCAAAACTAGGGCTACAGAGCGGTAGCGATCCCTTAAGCGGGCCGCCCGCTCATAATCCAGCCTGCTGGCAGCTTCTTTCATTTCTTTTTCCAGTTCCTTTAAGAGCTTTTCCCCCTTCCCCTCCAGAAAGAGGATCAGGTCCTTAACCATTTTCATGTACTCCTCACGGCTTACATCTCCCCGGCAGGGCCCAAGGCAGCGCTTAATCTGGTAGTTAAGGCAGGGGCGCCCCTTGGGCTGCCCCTCCTTCAAGGGCTGCCGGCAATGGCGCAGGGGGAAAAGCTTTTTGAGCAGGCGCAGCGTTTCCCTCATAGCGCCTGCGCTGCTGTAAGGGCCAAAATACCTGGATCCTTTGCAGTCAGGCTTACGGGCTACTACCAGCCGCGGGAAAGCTTCCTCCAAGGTCAGGCGCAGGTAGGGATACTGTTTATCATCTTTAAAGCTGACATTAAAGCGGGGACGATATTCCTTGATAAGGTTAGCTTCTAAAATAAAAGCTTCCAGCTCTGAATCTGTCACCATAAAGTCCAGGTCTTCAATGCGCTCTACCAGGGCGCGCAAGCGCGCATTGTGATGAGTGGTGGTAAAATAGGAACGCACCCTGGACCTCAAATTAACGGCTTTGCCCACGTAAATAACTTGTTCTTGTTTATCTTTAAAAAGGTATACCCCTGGCAAACGGGGTAATCCGCTTAATTTCTCTTTTACTTTTGGAGAAGGCATCGTGATACCTCCATCCATATTTTTACAACTCTCCTCTTCTTCTCTTGATTATGGTATTATGGCCTCAATTACCCTCCAATAGGCTTTATTGCCGGGATTGTATTGATATATCTGCTATCATTCTACCTGCGAGACAGCCAGTTATTAAGCGGCTGACTTGTTTTTATACTTTTTTACCTCTTTCTAAAACAGGCTTAAGGTAGCGTCCTGTATAAGAAGCAGCTACTTCAGCTATTTCTTCAGGAGTACCTGTAGCTACTACCCTGCCTCCTCTGTCTCCGCCCTCAGGACCCAGGTCAATAATATAGTCAGCCCTTTTAATCACTTCCAGGTTGTGCTCAATAACCAGCACCGTATCCCCGTTCTCCACCAGCCGGTCCAGCACAGCCAGAAGTTTATTAATATCATCAACATGCAGCCCTGTTGTTGGTTCATCAAGAATATACAAAGTTTTGCCGTTGCTGCGGCGGGAGAGCTCGGTAGCCAGCTTAACCCGCTGCGCCTCTCCTCCCGAGAGCGTGGTCGCAGGCTGACCAAGCTTGATATAGCCGAGGCCAACATCGTAGAGGGTCTGCAGGCGCCGCTTTACCCTGGGGATGGCTGAAAAAAAGGATAAGGCCTCCTCTACCGTCATCTCCAAGACCTGGGCAATATTTTTTCCCTTAAAAGTTATCTCCAGGGTTTCCCTGTTGTAGCGCGCGCCGCGGCAGACCTCACAGGGAACATAGACATCAGGTAGAAAATGCATCTCAATTTTTAAAATACCATCGCCGCGGCAGGCCTCGCAGCGGCCACCTTTCACATTAAAAGAAAAGCGCCCGGGTTTATATCCCCTCATGCGTGCTTCTGCCGTATGGGCAAAAAGTTCCCTTATGCCGTCAAAAAGCCCTGTATAGGTGGCCGGGTTGGAGCGGGGAGTACGGCCGATGGGGGACTGGTCTATCTCAATGACCTTGTCCAGGTGTTCCAGGCCGGAAATACTGCTGTAAGCACCCGGCCTCTGTCGGGAGCGGTGCAGCTTCTGCGCCAGCGCTTTGGCAATGATCTCGTTAACAAGGGTGCTTTTCCCGGAACCTGAGACCCCGGTTACACAGGTAAAGACCCCCAGGGGTATCTGAACAGTTATGTTTTTTAAGTTGTGCTCCCTGGCCCCCTCTACTTTCAAAGCTTTTTCCCAGTTGATAGGCCGTCTTTTGGCAGGCAGGGGAATTTCGCGCCTGCCAGCCAGGTAATCCCCCGTGATTGACTTGCGACAGGAGGTGATGGCTTCCAGAGAGCCGCAGGCCACTATTTCTCCGCCGGAAGCTCCCGCTCCCGGCCCTATATCCACAATATAGTCGGCGCTGCGAATAGTATCTTCATCGTGTTCCACTACTATCACTGTATTTCCTAAATCTCGCAAGTCTTTTAATGTTTTTAAAAGCTTGTTGTTATCTCGCTGGTGCAGCCCTATACTGGGCTCATCCAGGATATAGATCACACCTGTCAAACCGGAACCAATCTGGGTGGCCAGGCGGATGCGCTGGGCCTCTCCTCCAGAAAGGGTAGTAGCAGAACGATCCAGTGTCAAATACTCCAAGCCAACATTGCGTAAAAAGGAGAGCCTGGTCATGATCTCTTTTATGACCTGCCGGACAATATGCATCTCCTTCTCGGTGAGCACCAAATCATGCAAAAAAGAAAAGGCCTTATCCACGGTAAAGCTGCAAAACTGGGCAATATTCAGGCCGCCGACAGTAACCGCCAGGCTGGCTTTTTTGAGGCGAGCGCCGTGGCAGTCAGGGCAAGACTTGGTGCTCATGTAACGGGTCATTTCGGCTCGCTCCTCATCGTTCTCCAGACTGTGGTAACGCTCTTCCAGGAGGCCAACTATACCGGGGAAAAGCCTCCTGTACTGGCGTGCCCTGCGCAGGTAAGGGCTTATATACTTGAAAGCAACGGGCTCTGGCGAACCGAAAAATAAAATTTTCTGCTGGTCAGGGGATAAATCTTTTACAGGAAGCTCCATGGGAATACCAAACTGCAAACAAGCCGCCTGTAAAAACTGGCGAAAAAAAGCACTATTTCCACGGCTTAAAGGGTGAAGGGCTCCTTCCTGCAGGGAAAGCTCCGGGTTGGGAATAAGAAGCTCCGGATCAAACTCCAGCTTAAATCCCAGACCGCCGCATGTTTCGCAGGCCCCATAAGGGCTGTTAAAAGAAAACATGCGCGGCGTCATCTCTTCAAAACTATAGCCGCACTCTATACAGGCATACTTTTCGCTTAACAGCTGCTCCTTTTCTTCACCAGCTTCTTCCCACAGTATGAGGACAAGGCCGTCGGCCAGAGAAAGAGCTGTCTCCAGAGAATCAGCCAGGCGGCCAGCTGCTTCTGGCCTAACTTTAAGGCGATCGATTACTACCTCCAGTGAATGTTTCTTGTTCTTTTCCAGAAAAATATCTTCTTCCAGAAGGCGGATGACACCATCAACCCGCACCCGCACAAAGCCTTTTTTTCTCAAATCATTGAGCAGGGCTGCATACTCACCTTTGCGACCCCTTACCACGGGGGCTAAAATTTGCAACCTTGTGTCGGCGGGCAAATGCATAATTTGGTCAACCATCTGCTGTACTGTCTGCCCGCTGATAGCTTTCAGGCAGTGAGGACAGTGAGGGCGGCCAATGCGGGCATAAAGCAGGCGCAGGTAATCGTATATTTCTGTTACAGTGCCTACGGTGGAGCGGGGGTTGCGGCTTGTACTCTTTTGGTCGATAGAAACAGCGGGCGAAAGGCCTTCAATAAAATCCACATCAGGTTTATCCATCTGCCCCAGAAACTGGCGGGCGTAGGCAGAAAGAGATTCCACGTAGCGCCTTTGTCCTTCAGCATAGATGGTGTCAAAAGCAAGTGAAGACTTGCCAGAACCGCTTAAGCCTGTAAAAACCACTAATTTATTGCGGGGTATCTCCAGGTCTATATTTTTAAGGTTATGTTCTCTTGCTCCCCTGATTATGATTTTATCCATCAGCTTTTCCCTTTCTACAAAGTATATTTAATCATTATAACATGAAAACCATTCTTGGAGCAAAACTTTTATCATGCTTTTATCAAGCGCGTAATAAATATCCTCTTTAAGGCTATCTTTCATTTTTTATTTTAGAAAAATTTACTGTTAAAAAAAAGGCTATTAAAATCACCAGGATGGGAAAAGCTAAACAAGCTAAAATAAATTGGCTCATTACTTAATTGAATTTATAATACATAAAAGGCAGGGTTGGGATAGTGCAGCATACTAACAACCAGGGAAAAAAGCTTTTACCCAAAGTTGCTTACTTCTGCATGGAATATGGCTTGCATGAAAGCCTGCCACTTTATGCAGGAGGCTTAGGAATACTGGCGGGAGATTACCTCAAATCAGCCCGTGATTTAAACCTGCCCGTGATAGGAATAGGTATCTTATGGAGGCAGGACTATACAGAGCAGTTTATTGATTTGGAAGGACAGCCCTATGATGTCTACCCAACCTACAATTTTGACTTTTTGGAAGACACAGATGTCTACACGCAAGTAAACATTGCCGGCGAAGAGGTGCGCTTAAAAATATGGCACACCAACCGCCATGGCAATGCTTCTCTTTATCTGCTCGATGCGGGCAGGCCTGCCATGAAACACGGCAACATCACAGCCCGCCTTTACGGAGGCGGTCCGCAGGAAAGAATTGCCCAGGAAATAATCCTGGGTATTGGAGGGGTACGCGCCCTGCGAGCACTGGGGGTGGAGGTTGATCTGTATCACTTTAATGAAGGCCATGCGGTTTTAGCAGGCCTGGAGCTGATCAGGGAAAAAATTGAGGAGCAAGGCCTTTCTTTTGAGGAGGCATGGGAGGAAACTCGCCAGCAGGTGGTATTTACTACCCACACTCCCGTGGAAGCAGGCAACGAGAAACACAGCCACCATTTACTCTTCCAACTGGGGGCTAACAATGGCCTATCCTACGAACAGTTGGTGCGCCTGGGAGGGGATCCCTTTAACATGACTGCTGCAGCCTTGCGGCTCTCTTCTTTAAGCAATGGTGTTTCCGAGATGCACGGGAAAACTGCCAGGAAGATGTGGAACCATATCTCAGAAAAAAGCCCCATTATTTCTATTACGAACGGAGTACATGCGCCCACCTGGCAGGCCCCCGAAATTGCCAGGGCTTATGAAACCGGAGGGGACCTCTGGCAGGCTCATATGGAACAGAAAAAGGAGTTAATTAATTTTGTCCAGGAAAAAACCGGTGCCCAGATGAATCCCGATGCCCTGCTGGTAGGCTTCGCGCGGCGGGCAGCAGCCTACAAAAGAAGTGATCTTATCTTTCGCAACACCTCCGTTATCGGGCCTGTCATAGAAGAAGGTAAGCTGCAGCTTATTTTTTCAGGCAAAGCCCACCCTGATGATGATTTAGGAAAGAGTATTATTAAAGATCTGGTAAAAATGGACCGGCAATATAAAGACAGGGTTGTTTTCCTGGAAAATTATAACATGGAGATAGCCAGGAAAATTGTCAGGGGTTGCGATGTCTGGTTAAATAACCCCTGCCGGCCCCTGGAGGCAAGCGGCACCTCCGGCATGAAGGCTGCTTTAAACGGAGTCCTTAATTTAAGCGTCTTAGACGGCTGGGTGGGAGAAGGCCTTAAGCATCGCGTCTGCGGCTGGCTGCTGGATGAGCATATACCCGAAGACCTGCAAGAAGCTGACGAAGACGAAAGGGATCTTCACGCCCTTTACCAGATTCTTTTGGAGGAAGTGATCCCTACTTTTTACAATAAGAGGGAGAAATGGGTAGAGATGATGAAAGCCAGTATTGAAATGGCTCAATCCAAATTCACTTCTGACCGCATGCTTAAGGAGTACTATGAGCGGATGTATCTCAAGGTTTTTCGTGAAAAAATACTGGCTACTAAATAAACAAGATCAAAAAGCTCCGCCGCAGGTTTTTACTGTTTGACAAGTTTTTTCCCTTTTCCTTTCAGTTCAAACAGAATATCGCGAATCTCAGCTGCTTTTTCAAAATCCAGCTGCCTGGCTGCCTCTTTCATTTCTTTTTCCAAGCTCTGCATCAGTTTCTTTTTCTCCCTGGCAGTCATTTTATCTACTTTTTTGCCTTGCAGGTATGGAGCTGGTTCTTCTGCTACCCTGGTGGCTTCAATCAAGTCGCGAATGCCCTTGCGGATGGTGGTGGGCACGATACCTTTCTCCTCGTTATAAGCTTTTTGCTTGGCCCGCCGCCTGTTCGTCTCATCTATAGCCTGCTTCATAGAAGGAGTTATTTCCCGCGCATACATGATCACCTGTCCTCTGGCGTTGCGGGCTGCCCTGCCGGCCGTCTGGATGAGGGAGCGCGCAGAGCGCAGGAAGCCCTCCTTATCGGCGTCTAAAATAGCAACGAGGGATACCTCCGGCAGGTCAAGCCCCTCCCTTAACAGGTTAATGCCAATGAGAACATCAAATTCTCCCAGCCTCAAACCCCTGATTATTTCCATCCGTTCCAGGGCGTCAATATCAGAATGCATGTAGCGCACCTTTATTTTCATCTCGCGGTAATAATCTGTTAAATCTTCGGCCATGCGCTTGGTAAGAGTTGTAACCAGCACACGCTCCTTCCGCTCTACCCTTTTCATGATTTCCCCGTAAAGGTCTTCCACCTGGCCCTCCACGGGGCGCACCAGGATCTCCGGGTCCATAAGGCCGGTGGGGCGTATAATCTGCTCCACCACCTGCTGGCTGTGCGCTTCTTCATAGGGACCTGGAGTAGCAGAAACATAGATAACCTGGTTAATAAGGTTAACAAACTCATCAAAGCGCAGGGGGCGGTTGTCCAGGGCCGAAGGGAGGCGAAAGCCGTGCTCTACCAGGTTTTTTTTGCGAGAATAATCGCCTGCATACATACCCCTTATCTGCGGAATACTGATATGCGACTCATCAATAAAAAGCAGGAAATCCCTGGGAAAGTAGTCAAGAAGCGTATTCGGCCTGCTTCCCGGCGGCCTGCCATCCAGGTGGCGGGAATAATTTTCTATGCCGTTACAATAGCCCATCTCCTGCAACATCTCCAGATCGTAGAGGGTGCGCTGCTCCAGGCGCTGGGCTTCCAGCTCCTTTCCCTCTTTTCTTAAAACAGCCAGCCTTTCCTGCAGCTCCAGCTCAATATCTCTAATAGCCCTCTGCAGGTTATCGGGAGCCGTCACATAGTGGGTTGCGGGGAAAACAGCAACGTGCTGCCTTTCTGCCAGCACCTGGCCGGTAACCACGTCTATTTCCCGGATACGCTCTATTTCGTCGTCAAAAAGCTCCACCCTGACGGCGGCTTCGGTAAAGGAGGCGGGGTAAATTTCAATGACATCTCCTCTTACCCTGAAGCTGCCCCGCTTAAAATCTAAATCATTGCGCTCGTAATGGATTGAGACCAATTTGCGCAAAATTTCCTCCCTGCTTCGTTTCATGCCCACGCGCAGGGAAAGGACCTGCTCACGGTATTCTGTGGGAGAACCCAAGCCGTAAATACAGGAGACGCTGGCCACGATAATAACATCATTTCTTTCAAAGAGGGCACTGGTGGCCGAATGGCGCAGCTTATCTATCTCATCATTAATGGAAGCATCTTTTTCTATATAGGTATCAGACTGGGGGATGTATGCTTCTGGCTGATAATAATCATAATAGCTGATAAAAAATTCCACTGCGTTGTCGGGGAAAAACTCCTTGAACTCGCTGCAAAGCTGCGCAGCCAAAGTTTTGTTGGGAGCCATAACCAGGGTGGGTTTTTGCACCTGTTCTATAATATTGGCCATGGTAAAAGTTTTCCCTGAACCTGTTACCCCCAGGAGAGTCTGGCTTTTATAACCTTTCCGCAGCCCATCTACCAAAGCAGCAATGGCCTGGGGCTGGTCCCCTGTCGGCTTAAAATCGGCTACCAGCCGGAACTTGTTTTTAGCTATTTCCATTTATACTCATCCACCTTTGGCTGCTCGCCAGCTTGAAAATTTTAAACCGCTTTTTACGACCTTATCCAATGAAAGCAGCAAATAGTTACCAGTACCTATTTGGCGCCACAGCGCCACTCTCTTTTGTTATAACATTTTTCAAGGCATTTGACCAGCCGAGCACTGTTTTTTGGTAGCTTGAAGCAGTTCAAGCTTTTTTCGCAAGATAATTTTGTTATAATATCTTTGTTAGCTTAAAAAAGGGGGGACAGGTATGGAAAAAATTTACACAGGAAAAACAAAGGATGTATACAAAAAGCAGGAAGGGATTTTAGTTTTTCATTTTAAGGACGATGTTACGGGTGCAGATGGCGTTGTCGATCGCGGAGCCAACTCCGTTCTGGGGCAAATCAGCGGCAAAGGTAAAATGTCGCTGGAGCTTACCCGGCACTATTTTAAACTGCTGGAAAGCAACAATATACCGACCCATTTTATTTCCGCCGACATTTCGCGGGGCAATATGGAAGTAAAAAATGCCCAGCTG
>JAAZDU010000222.1 GCA_012512665.1 Bacillota bacterium
AGGGACAGGCGGGCATATATACCCAGCCCTTGCCCTGGCACGCTACCTGCGGCAAAAAGAGCCCGGAACTGAGATTCTGTTTGTGGGGGCCAGCGGGGGGATGGAGGAAAGTATAGTTCCTAACGCAGGCTTTGAGCTTAAATTGCTACCTGTAAGGGGATTGCCCAGAAGTATTAGCCCGGCCTTGTTCAAATCCGCAGGTAGATTGCTTATCTCATTAAAAAAAGCTGCTAAAATCCTAAATTCCTTTCAGCCAGATGCTGTGATCGGAACAGGTGGTTATGCCGCAGGGCCTATTGTGCTCAGGTCTGTTATAAGTAGGCGAGTAACCCTGCTCCATGAACAAAATCTGGTTCCCGGCCTTACCAACAGGCTGCTGGCTCCTTATGTGGACAGAGTATGTCTTTCTTTTCCGGAATCTAAAAAGTATTTTTCTGCACGGGTAAAATTATCTGTGACAGGAAATCCCAGGGCATCGGAAATTGTGCGCATGGATCCTGCAAAAGCCAAGAAAAAACTTGGTTTTGATCCCCAAAAACCCTTACTGGTTGTGGTAGGCGGGAGCAGGGGAGCGGCCGTGTTAAACAGAGTTTTTTGCCATTATTTGCTGAAAAACCAAAAAACCAAGCTTTTTCAAGTATTTTATATAACAGGTTTTCCCTATTATGATGCAGTTAACTCAGAATTGGCAAAACATAATTTATTAAAAACCTGGCATGATAATCTCAGACTAGTACCTTTTTACCAGGACATGCCTTTGGTGTGGTCTGCAGCAGACTTAGCCATCTGCCGTTCAGGGGCGACTACCCTGGCGGAAATTACTGCTGCCGGAACCCCCTCTCTTTTGGTTCCTTCTCCTAATGTAGTCCACGACCACCAGAACCTTAATGCTAAGCTCTTGCAGGAGAGAAGAGCTGCCCTGGTTGTGCAGGAAAAAGACTTTACCCCGGAATTTCTTGCCGCCAAATTACATGAATTACTAAGCTATCCTGTTTTGTTGAGAGAAATGAGGCAAAAAAGCCTGGCGATGGGTGTCCCTGATGCTGCTGAGCGCCTATACAGCTGCCTCATAGCATCTATTTCCCAAAAACGAAATAATTGATAAAGACTATACTTTATTAAGGACAAGTAGTCAGTGCAGTCACTACTTGAGAGCTTTTGCATAAACTAAATCACCAGAGAATCCAGCAAAAGGAGGCTTCTTTATTGCCAACTCAATGGGCGCAAGAATTAGTAGAGCATTTTCGCATATCTCCGCGCTTCCAGGAGCCTATGAAGTTACATACGTCTTTACGCGTTGGGGGAGCTGCAGATATTTTTTTGCAGCCAGACAGTCTTGCTGAATTAAAAAAAGCCATATTATTTGCCAAAAAGTATAACTTACCTGTGACCGTTCTGGGCGGGGGCACAAATATACTGGTATCAGATAAAGGCTTGCGAGGTGTGGTGATAAAGCTAGGTCCTTTTTTTAATAAAATTACGCAGGAAGCTGATGGCAAGCTCAGGGTTAAGGCTGCTGTCAAAACCTCATCCCTGGTTAAGAGGGCCCAGGAATTAGGGCTCTCGGGCCTGGAGTTTGCCTGGGGAATACCGGGGACTGTGGGAGGGGCAGTGTATATGAACGCTGGTGCTGCAGGAGGCGCTTTTTCCAACCTTTTAACTTGTGTGCAAGTTGTCAACAATGAGGGTGAATTAGAGGAATATGCAAAAGAAAAACTTTCTTTTGACTATCGCCAGAGCGTATTCCAGGGAAGGCAGCTTGTTATAACAGAATGCCTGCTCCAATTAGAGCCATGCTCACCGGAGAAAATAAAGGAAAAAATGATGGCTTTACAAAAAAAGAGGCTTTGCAGCCAGCCTTCTTTACCCAGCGCAGGTAGCGTTTTTAAAAATCCGCCCGGTAATTTTGCTGGCCTTTTAATTCAAAAGGCAGGCCTAAAGGGATTTGCTATTGGAGACGCCCAGGTGTCGGAGGTACATGCAAATTTTATTGTAAACAGGGGAAATGCTACAGCCAGTGATATCTATCAACTCATCCAGCTTGTTAGTGAAAGAGTAAAATCTCAATTTAATATTAGCCTGGAGCTGGAGATTAAAATTTTGGGAGATTGGTAAAGACAAGGGGAGAGGGAAATGGAGAAAATAATTATTCGTGGACAACGTCACTTAAACGGCAGCATCAGGATAAAAGGTGCCAAGAACTCCATTTTGCCCATTCTTGCCGGTGCAGTTCTAAACAGTTCCAGGCAAAAAATAGTATTGAAAAATGCCCCTGATCTGCTTGATGTAAGGGTTATGTTAAGGATTTTAAACTCCCTGGGGGTAACCCATAGATGGGAAGATTCGTCGCTGGAACTTGATACTTCAAATGTCCTCATGCACGCTGTACCGGATGATCTTATGCGAGAAATGCGTTCCTCAATCTTTTTAATAGGGCCTCTTTTAGGCCGTTTAGGAAAAGTCCAGGTCACCTATCCTGGCGGTTGTGCCATTGGGCCCAGGCCTATTGACTTACACATTAAGGGTTTAAAAGCTCTTGGTGCTACCATATGGGAGGATGCGGGGAGAATCTCTGTAAAAGCCGACCGGCTACGCGGAGCTGATATTCACCTGGATTTTCCCAGTGTAGGTGCAACGGAAAATCTTATGATGGCGGGTGTTTTGGCGAAAGGGACCACAACTCTTTATAATGCAGCCAAAGAACCTGAGATTGTAGACTTACAGAACTTTTTAAACAGTATGGGAGCTAAAATTAACGGTGCTGGTACCAGTATTATAAGGGTCCATGGTGTTGATGCCTTGGGCGGAACGGTTTATAGATTAATACCTGATAGAATAGTGGCAGGTACTTTTATGATCGCTGCTGCTATTACCGGCGGGCAGATTATCTTAAAAGATGTCATACCGGATCACCTGGATGCAGTAATTGCTAAATTAAGGGAAACGGGGGTAGAGATTGTATCTAGCGATGCAGGATTAAAAGTAGCTGCTACAGGCAAATTGCAAGCTTTAGATACGGTTCGTACCCTTCCTTACCCTGGTTTCCCAACAGATCTCCAGGCACCCATGATGTCTCTTTTAACGATAGCAGAGGGTACCAGCTTAATTATCGAAAACGTTTTTGAGGGCCGCTTTAAGCATGTGCCTGAGTTAAGAAGGATGAACGCCAATATTTTTGTGGAAGGCAGGACGGCAGTTATTAAAGGGGTGCCGATGCTTACAGGAGCCACGGTAGAAACCCCGGATCTGCGGGCAGGGGCTGCTCTTATCTTAGCCGGTTTGGCTGCTCAGGGTACTACCAAGGTTCTTGGTGTCCACCATATTGACAGGGGCTATGAAAAGATTGAAGAGCAGTTAAAGGCAGTGGGTGCAGATATTAAACGCATAAGAGAACCATAATTTGTAGTGTTTAAAGCAGGAGGATTATATTGGCTAAAATATATAACAAGTATCATTTTGGCAAACACCATCTTCTGAAAGAAAAAAAGGAAAGGGTTGACAAGAAAAGAGCAGCTGTCTTTGTTTGCTTTTTTGCCTTATCCTGCCTTTTTTTTCTTCTTTTGCTAAGGGCACCTTATTTTGATATCGAAAGGATAGTGGTGCGGGGTCTGAAAAACATTCCAAGAGAAGAAGTTGTTGCAGCTATGGGTGTTACGGAGGGGACAAGCATTTGGGAGGTTAGCCCGCCAGAGCTGGAAGAGAGAATTATGGCATTGCCTTCTGTAAAAGAGGTCAGGGTTGAGCGCCGCTTGCCCCGCACTTTAGAAGTCTTTCTGCAGGAAAGATTACCCGTGGCGTTAGTGCCTTACCAGCATTATTACCTTGAGCTATCTGATAGCGGCACCTTTATTGGCATACGTTCGCAGCTGGAGGGAGATCTGCCACTAATTAGCGGTCTAACCTGGGGGAGAATGGAAGTAGGAAGAGAAGTGCCCGACCCTATAAAAAAAGAAATACTGGTGGATATTATGCAGGAAGTGAGCAAGCTTGAATATCCGCCCATATCGGAGATTAATATTTATGACCCGGACAACATTATTATATATACTATGGACGGCCTTGAAGTATTGCTGGGGGGTAAGGAAGAAATTTCTAGAAAATTGGCAGTTTTAGGTAAGCTTTACTTTCACCTTGATCAGGACCTTTTTAGTAGGGGTTACCTTGATTTACGCATAGCTGAAACGCCTGTTTTTAAGTCTTTTTCCGAAAAAAATAATTAAATTGCTTAAAAGGAAATTATTTGTTTTTGTTGAATAACAATAGCATGGTAGTATCTGCCTTATCCCGTAGGGGGTGTAAAGTTGGTAAAACGAAAAACTGTGACAGGATTGGACATTGGAACCAGTAATGTGAGAGTTGTTGTCGGAGAATTTAACGTTGATGGCACTATTAATATCATTGGAGTGGGGACAAGCCCTTCCGGAGGTCTCCGCAAAGGGGTTATTGTTGATCTGGATAAAACTGTAGAATCTATTCATGCTGCTTTGGAAGAGGCAGAGCGCATGGTAGGTTATAAGATAAATGAAGTTTATGCAGGTATGGTAGGTTCTCATGTCAGCCTGATCAACAACAGAGGGGTAGTAGCTGTTTCACGGGAAGATAAGGAAATAACTGAGGAGGATACTGCACGGGTCCTGCAGGCCGCTAAAGTGATAGCTATTCCCCCGGATCGAGAAATTATCGATGTCTTACCCCGGGAATTTGTTGTTGACGGCTACGATGGTATTAAGGACCCGGTAGGGATGCTGGGTGTTCGCTTAGAAGTTGATGCCCTGATTATAACAGGTGCTATGACCTCGTTGCGCAATCTTATTAGGTGCATCAATCGAGCGGGTTTGCAAATGGATGGGCTTATTCTTAATTCTCTCGCCAATGCGGAAGTATGCCTTTCTAGGGACGA
>JAAZDU010000223.1 GCA_012512665.1 Bacillota bacterium
GAGGGAAGTATAGGAAAAGCAAGCATAGAGAAGCAAAGAACGCTCCTGCCATCATCCTGCCAAAGCTAGGGCGGCAGGCAGCGAGGAAGCCTGTTAAATAAAGTAAAAAAAAATTGTAAACCGTATTTAAAATAATAAGAGCATCAATATACACTTGTTTGTTCCACCATGATTTAAAATTGCAGTATCTTGTCTGCCTCTATGCACCATTATAAACCTCTGCAGCCCAAAAATTTGTCATACTTTGATCCCCATAAAAAAAGAGTGCCCTAACTTACCGACACTCTTTAAAGGTAATAAAGTTATCTGTCAGCTAGATACCAAAAGCTAAGTAAAACGCTTGCGGCGCAACCACACGGGAATATCCAGATCATCGATGTCTACATCTTTTCTTTCCAGCTCTTTTTTAATAGTTGCTTTTTGGTCAAAACCTGTAGCAATTACTGTAACTCTCACTTCACCTTTACTTTTTTCGTCAATTACTGCTCCGAAAATAATGTTAGCATCGGGATCAGCAGCCTCTGCTACTATGTCTGCTGCTTCATTTACTTCAAAAAGGCCCAAATCCGTTCCACCGGTAATATTAATAAGAACCCCTCTAGCGCCATCGATGGTAGTCTCCAGCAGAGGGCTGCTGATAGCAGCTTTAGCCGCATCAACAGTTCTATTATCCCCTTCGCCCACTCCAACTCCCATTAAAGCGGTACCGGTCTCTGTCATAATAGCTTTAACATCAGCAAAATCTAGATTGATCACGCCGGGTATAGCAATTAAGTCAGATATACACTGCACACCCTGCCTTAAAACATCATCAGCAATGCGAAACGCCTCCAGAATAGGCGTCCGTTTCTCTACCACTTGTAAAAGCCTGTCATTGGGAATAACAATCAGGGTATCCACCTTTTCTTTCAAGGCACTAACACCCTTTTCGGCCTGGGCCTGACGTCTTCTGCCCTCAAAAGAAAAAGGTTTTGTTACTACCCCTACCGTTAGAGCTTCGAGCTCCTTGGCAATCTCAGCAATAATAGGAGCGGCCCCCGTACCGGTGCCCCCACCCATACCGGCAGTAATAAAAACCATGTCAGCGCCTTTTAAAGTGTTCTGTATGTCTTCCCTGCTTTCTTCAGCGGCATTTCTGCCGATTTCAGGATTACCACCGGAACCAAGGCCTTTTGTAAGCTTCGCCCCTATTTGTAACTTGGTGCTGGCTCGGGAAAGCTCCAGGGCCTGGGCATCAGTGTTAACGGTAATAAAGTCTACACCTTTTAGCCCTGCGGCTATCATGCGGTTTACCGCATTGCTACCCCCTCCTCCGACCCCAACTACTTTAATTTGGGCATACAGTTCCATTTCCACATCAAAATCTATCATAACCCGGCGTCCTCCTCTCATTCCCATAATTCACTAAACCATTTTCGCAGGCGGTACCATAACCCCGATAAGCCTACTTTACTATCACTGCGTTCCTGTAAACTAGCCATGTTATTCCTATAAACATATTGTAAAATTCCAACAGCAGTAGAGTAGATGGGGCTTTTCACTCCCAGGTACTGAGGGGTTGCTACTCTAACAGAACATCCAAAAATATTTTCGGCCATTTCCATCACACCGCGCATTAGCGATACACCTCCCGTCAGCACTATACCCGCAGGAGGCATCTGCACATAACCCGTTTTTTCCATTTCCAACAAAGCGAGCTGTAACATTTCTTCAACCCTTGGTTCTATGTATCGATTTAGCTCCTCCTCCGAAATCCTCTTGGTTTCTTTACCGCTAATTCCCTTCACCTCAACAAAGGATTCCGGGTTTGTCAATTTGCTCAAGGCAGACCCGTGGGAAAGCTTGATATCCTCGGCAGTTTGAAAAGTAACCTTTAGGCCAACTGCTAAATCGTTCGTTATATGGTCGCCCCCTACAGGTAAAACAGCCAGATCTTGCAAACCCCCTTCCTTAAAAAGGGCGATTTCAGTTGTACCGCCTCCAATATCTATTAAAAAAACGCCTAGCTCTTTTTCGTCCCTAGAAAGGCATACTTCCGC
>JAAZDU010000224.1 GCA_012512665.1 Bacillota bacterium
CAACTATTCCTACCAGATCTTTGCCATTTGTATTGATTATATTTTTAGGATCATTATTTATCCATTCTGTAATCTGCTTATAGATCAAATTCCAAGTATTACCTTCTTTTCCTTTTGCTTTCATATAAGCCAGGGTAGCTCCCAGGCCGTTAGTCTTTATTAACATCGGCGCTTTTTTGACATAGGATTTGTAATCAGATGCTTTCTCCCCTAAGCTCTTCTTGGCCTCCAGTACTTTTTTGTAGCTAAAACTGGCTCTCCCCTGCTCCAATCCTTTCATAACAGAAAGTTTTTCCGCCATCTATTTCGCCCCCCAGACATTGGTGCGCATTAGCCCTTTCCCAATGGTGGCATTGCCGCCAAGCTGGATAACCTTGGGCAAGCCCTCCTTGAAAAAGTCCATAACAAGCTCCTCTTCTGCTTTGCCGGCCCCAGCTTTAAAAATCCCTTTTCCACTGTCATCTTTTTTAAATATAGGCGTTGTAAGGGCCAATGCATAAAGCACCGTATCGGTCGGTAGGTATTCTTCGGTAAACAAGGCCCCGCTTTGAACCGTGCCTGTATTGCTGTCAATTTTTGTGCGGGTGACCACTTCAGTGGAATGGATAACAAAATCCGTAAAATCTTCATCGGATAGAACGGCCAGGTTTTTATTTACACTTTCGCGCAAATAGGCAAACTCTTTTTCTTCAGGGAATACCTTCTCCTTTATCCAGTTTGCCAGTTCAGTACAATTCGCATCGGTGTTCACAGGCAAAGTATATTCTTCCAGAACAATTTTATTGTCCTTGATGACTAAGGCAGACCCTTCGGGTATGGTATTATCTTTTGGCATTTCAAAATTCAAATCAATTTTGCAGTGCGATAAATCGGCCTGCAGCCTGTTTAAGACCTTCGGGCAGGTTATCCAGGCAAAAACACCTTTCATGGATTTGACCGGAAAGAGCAGAATCCTGGCGTCGGTAAAACCCAAAGCCCCTGCATAGTCGCCGCCATTTTCCGGCCCAAATGCCAGTTTAATTGCATCGTCAAGATCTTTGCCTTGAACGTTCGTACCATTGAGCTTTATCTCGGTTAGCTTCTCGAATACTTCTCTAATGCTACCCTTTAAGCCTGAGCCTTCAACTTTCGGAAATTGGGTATGCCTCTCCCTTTGAATAGGCAGGTCAACAGAGCCTAAATCATTACCGCTGCCGGCATGTAAGGGTGTTTCGCATAACATGAAAAAGGGGTTTGCAATCTTATACATTTTTAAACCTCCTCCTATTTTTCAAAAGTAACAAAAGTAAAGCTCCCGCTCCGAATATCTTCGTATTCTTCCGCCATTCTTTTGGAATAGTCCTCTTCAACATTACCTTTTTTAAAGTAATAATTGAAAATAGTGATCTCTTTATTATCGGGATTAAATTTATACTGAATTCTAATTTGGGTGTCCCTTTTATTGTATTTGAAGATCCAACTGTCTCTTACAGCTGCATGCTTTATTATGTTATCGGTAAGCTGCTCGAAAGGAACGCTTAAATTCATCAGTTTGTAATATAAGTCTCTTATTGCTTCTTTTAACTGCCTCTTTTTTGTCTCTTCTTCCTCAAAATACTTGCCTCCAACCGGCATCTTCACCACAAAAAAGTTTTCATAGCGCCTCATGAACATCTCGCCTATGGGGCTTAATAAAATTCCATCTTCAAACTCGTAAATACAAGCCTTAAAGTCTTCTCCAATGCCATGTTCACGTTTGAATTCGGACCAGCTTTTGTTTACCCCTTTCTCAAGCTCATAGATGGCATTTTTGTACTTTTCAAACATACCCCAGTCAATATCAAGCGGCGTCTGAGGAATTCTTATTAATTCTTCGGTTTCATCGAAAATATAGTATAAAGGTGCCTGGTTAATTTGTGCCAATATGGTAAGATAGGGAACTACACACTTATAACCTCCGGTAATATTTAGCAGAACATTTTGCTCATCCGGAGAATAATACTCAAGTATCTTATATATCTCGTCTACTAGATTCGTCAGCCCCTCTTTTTCCAACTTGCTCCGGTTAAAAACTTGAAGTCCTCTTACTGTTTTGATCGAGGCTACGTTTATAACTTTACCGTCTTCGCTTTTATAACCATCCAAAACCTCTTTAATAATTTGGGAAGCCAGTCTAGAATCCAGGGTATCGGTAGCAAGCAGATATACCTCCAGATCATCCCTGACTTCGCTTTGAATACTTAATGTGCTTTTTATCTCCGCAGAAGCGTTATAATTATTTTTTGCCCACTTTAAAACGGGTTTTCTTATTCTCTCAATTTCCTCAGAAAACTCATCCCAAGCATCTATTGTTCTGTTACGCCCCTCACCGTCTTTTATTACTTCCCAATACCTCTTTATATCACTGTTTGTTTCTAAATAATTCCTAAATAACGATGTGCCCACCAGCGTTATTAATTTTTTCATTTTACCGCCCCCACAAATGATATGCCAAAGCCCTGCTCCGGGTTGTATTCAGAAATGCACTTATAATGCATGAGATCCATTACCCTGGCCGGTTCTCCCTCCAGCAATTCAAAAAAGTATACGCTTCCTTCCGGAACGGCTCTTCTCATAGGTTTGGGCCTGCCTTTTTCTATGTCAAAACCTCCGATGTTAACATGTTTTCCTACGGCTGCACTTAAGAGCTTTAACCGCAGCCCACCATACATTCCCTCCAGTGTCCTAGGGTTAATCCATCCTGGGAGCCAGCCATTTTTAAATATTGCCGGCGTAGCCAGATATAGTTTAAACCTATTGCTTTTAAGCTCTAAAGATAAACTAGGTAAACTCTTTATACTTTCATATGCGGCGGCTTTCCCTTCTCCTCCAAGTTTTAGAAAGCCGCTTTCAGGCAGCTCCAAACCATCAAAATCGATTATGATAGAAACATTATTTAGCCTGCGCAAAGTAATTCGATAGAGTTTAGCCCTTTCAGCAGTATAGGTGGTCCTATCCCTTGCTATCCCTATTTTTTCTTCAACAACCACATAATCTGAGAGTTTATAATAATAAAACTCATTCATGGCCGCATTTAAATATCTTCTAAAATCAAGATCGTTAAGATAACCTCCTTGAACATTTTCTACTTGAGTATTTCTATCGCTGTCCAGTATGTATGGCGTTGGCACACTTGAAACCATAGTGTTTTCCTTTAACTTTAATTGAAAGGCTACTTGATCGCTCTCATTATTTTTTTCCTCAACACAGTCCAGCGGGAGGGGGAAGCAGGGGTCGTTCTCTATTTCCAGAAATATCCCTTTTATTTTCAATCCGGCTGTAGGATCGTCTTTTTGATTAGCCTTTTTCAGTTCTGCTATATGTTCAGCAAAGTAAGCGCTCCGCAAAGCGCCGTACAGCACTGAAGGATATGGAGGAAAAACACCGTCCGCCCAGGTTTCCTGACCCATGGTAAAAGGTTTCCCATCTCTAAAAAAGAGGGTATCTAAAGCTTCGACTTTAATAAGCATTTAAATATTTCACCTCCCTATCCAGGAACCTGATTATCCTTAGAGCGCTAATAAAATTAGCCAGCTCCCTGCCGCCTATTTGCAGTTGCTTTAAGCTATTCTTAAATTCATTAATTTTTTGTGTTCTTGATTTGTCCTCGCCATCCATTTCACAAGAACGCCTTAGCAGCCTCAGCAGTTCTGTTTTAAATATGCTGTCGGGATCGCTGATCTTTTCGCTTAGCAAATCGTTGCCTATCATCATTTTGGAAAATTCGGCATCTACATTGATAACAAAACTGCTGGAAAATTCACCTGCTTTAAGGAATCGCAAACAACTCCTCATTAAATCTGTAGTCCAAATAAGCTCTTCAACCTTCCAGGGCAATATGGTTTTTTCGACTTCTCCCGAATGTTTCAGCACCGCTATACCAAAGGCATCTTTATTG
>JAAZDU010000225.1 GCA_012512665.1 Bacillota bacterium
GGATGCCGCCGCTGGAGCTGCAGCAGGAGACTTTGCAGGCATTTAAAAAGTTTTATTCCCTGCGCCACATAATGAACAATATATTTTTAACGGGACTCAATTCCGTTGCTTTTAAAGGTGTAGGGCGTTATCTTACCTCCCGCTGGGATAGGGAGAACCGCTGGTTTCCGTATTTTTTGGAAAAGATTTCTGAACCTTTACCACCGGCAAGGAATAAAAGGCTATCGTTTAAAAAGCAGATTCAGGCCATTAAACTCAAACGCTTAAAGTATCTTACTAGGGAAGAGCTGTTAAAGATTTCTATTTTTGAGCTTAATGGCGTGTTTCACATTAATCTACAGGGTATTTTGAACGCCTTCACCCTGGGCGAGCTAAAAAAAACGCTTCGCGATAATCTTTCAGAAAGTTATATTGATCTGGTAATCAATGCGAAAAATATGCGTTTTGCTTCTGATGAAATCGCCCAGCGTTTTATTAAACACCTTAATAAATTAGGGGTCAAGGAACGTAGTGTCAAACTCGTTGCTGCCTTTGATAACCGTTGGCAAAAAATCTTGCAGCGTTATAAAAAAATCCTTTACTTTGAATTCTCTACATAGTAATGCCAGGCTACAGCGCCTGGTTTTTTTGAGCGGCTAAATATGACGGGATTATAGAAAACGGAGGCGAGAGTTTATGAAAAAAGTCCTTATTGCACCTGATTCTTTTAAAGAGTCGCTGGCGGCCGGGGAAGTTGCTGCTGCAATCGCTGCCGGGATAAAACGGGTAGATGAAGGGGTAGAGATTGTCAGCGTTCCTATGTCTGACGGTGGGGAAGGGCTTGTTCAGGCACTTGTTGCAGCAACGAAAGGCTGCTTGCGCAAAGCCGTGGTTACCGGTTCCCTGGGAAAGCCGGTGGAAGCTTTCTGGGGCATTTCCGGAGACGGGCGAACAGCAATAATTGAGATGGCTGCTGCTTCCGGCCTGCCGCTTGTCCCCCCTGCGGAGCGCAACCCCTGGCGGACGACCACATATGGTACGGGAGAGCTGATCAAGAATGCCCTCGATGCCGGGTGCCAAAAACTAATTGTCGGTATCGGCGGCAGTGCAACTAATGAGGGCGGGGCCGGCATGGCGCAGGCTTTAGGGGTACGTCTTTTAACAGCAGACGGAAAGGAGATCGGTTATGGTGCCGAAGGGTTAAAAAGCTTGGCCAGAGTGGATGCAGAAGGTCTTGATCCCCGTGTGAAAGATGTGCAGGTGGTGGTTGCCGTAGATGTGGACAACCCGCTCTGTGGTCCGCGTGGAGCTTCTTTCGTCTACGGCCCCCAGAAAGGGGCTCCAGGGGAGATGCTTGGTGCCCTTGATCGGATGCTCGCACATTATGCACAAATTTTGAAGCGCGATCTAGGGGCAGATATCGCTGATATTCCCGGTGCCGGTGCCGCTGGTGGACTGGGAGCTGGACTGGCGGCTTTTCTGGCGGCTGAACTCAGATCGGGGGTAGATGTTGTCCTCGAGGCAGCAGGAATAGAGGAGATCATCAGGGGAGGTGTGGAGTTAGTAATCACCGGCGAGGGAGAGATAAACGAACAGACTAGTTTTGGCAAGGTCCCCGTTGGTGTGGCACGGTTGGCAAAAAAGTATGGTCTGCCGGTATGGGCTTTTGTCGGCTCTATCGGCAAAGGGGCAGAAAGCGTTTTAAAACACGGTATAGATGCCTATTTCAGCATTGCCCCGCGGCCGCTCACGCTGCAAGAATCGCTCCAGGGGGCGGAAATTTTTTTAGCGGATCTCAGTGAGCAGTGCTTTCGTCTGCTCAAATCACTGAATTTACGGCCAAAAGCTTAATACTAAAAGGATAAAGCTGTAAATTATGCGATTATAAAAACCCCAAATGTGGTTAATCTAATAAAAACCCTCTAATGCGTTGAGGTGAAGATAAATTGTCTAATAAGAAAAAACTTACGCCAAAACAGCAGCAATACCAGGCTTTGGCTAAGGAAAAGGAACCGAAACGTCCGGTGCTTTTAAATTGCCTTCGCGCCTTTATCTCTGGGGGGATAATCTGCACCATTGGACAGTTTTTTCAGTGGTTTTATATGACTTTTTTTAATTTTACAGAGGTGACGGCCAGCAATCCAACTGTGGCCACAATGATCA
>JAAZDU010000226.1 GCA_012512665.1 Bacillota bacterium
ATACTATCATGATAAACCTCCCCTTGCTATACTTAAATTTAATGAACTGCGTCTATTAATAAATTACTAGCAATAATGGTACCATTTTTAAAAAAGTGAGCTCTTTCATTTTTTGCCTTTAAAACAAGCTTTATCTATGTTGTATAGAATAACATCTTTTATCTTAAGGCACTTATAAAGAAATGTATGCCCAAAATAGAGCAATTTTTCTGCCCAAATTTCTGCATATTGGCTCTATATTTCTTTAGCCAAAAGAAAAACTGGAAAACATTCATTTATAAAATAGATTTTATTTTATACTGCAGAGTTTGCCTGGGAATTTGAAGAAGTCGAGCCGCGCGGGAAATATTACCTCCGGATTCTTGCAGTGACTCCAAGATTAATTCTCTTTCAAATTCTTTAATAGCCTTACGTAGGGGTAAATTTTTGTTTCTACTAGCATATTTGTTAGATACCTTGCTAGATTTATAGTAATCAAAATAAAGCAGTATCTGTGGGGGCAGTAAATCCATGGTTATCAGGCTGGAGGTAGCTACTTCAGTAGCTCCTTCAATGGCATGTTCCAGTTCTCGCACATTCCCCGGCCAGGGATATTCGTAAAAAGCATTCATTACTTCCGCTGAAAGTTCAAATTTATGCTTTCTTCTAACCGCTTGCTTTTGAAGGAAATGCTCAACAAGGAGAGTAATATCCTCTTTCCTCTGTCGAAGTGGTGGTATGCCAAGGTTAATAACACTAATTCGATAGAAGAGATCCTTGCGCAGTTTTCCTTTTTCCAGAGCTTCCAAGGGGTTAGTACTTATGGATGTTATTATCCTTAGGTCAATATACTTTTCCTTCTGTCCGCCTAACCTGCAAACTTTTTTTTCTTGTAACACACGCAAAAGTTTTGCCTGGAGCCCAGGGTTAAGGCTGTCTAGCTCGTCTAGGTAAATTGTGCCCTCATTAGCTAGTTCAAAAAGTCCCGGTCGATTCTTTGCTCCTGTGAATGCTCCATGAAAAGTTCCAAATAAAATTCCTTCCAGCAAGCTCTCTGGCAAGGCAGCACAATTTTGCGCAATAAAGGGCTTGTCCCTGCGCATACTGGCATTATGAATACCTTGCACTAGTATTTCTTTGCCTGTGCCGGTTTCACCATAAACGCAAATTGGAGACGAGCTCTGAGCAGCACGGTAAGCACGGTTTTTTAATTCAATAATTTTAGGATGCTTTCCTATAAAATTATCTAAAGTATACCGGGCATTTTTTGCTCTAGACTCGGCCGAGTTTGGAAAAGAAGAATTTAAAGTTTTTGCTTTATTGTAAAGTTCTCTCTCCAGGCGAACTATCTCATCAGCCAGGATCTTATGTTTTCGTACATCTTGAGATATTTCCATGGCGCCAATAATGTTTCCTTCATGATAGATAGGTACTGTTGTATTAACCGTAGACACAAGAACGCCCTTGCAGTTAGTAAAATGCTGTTCCATGTTGAAAATGCTTTTGCCTGTTTTAACAGCCTGTATCAGAGTGCTGCTTTCCTCTGTTAAAGAAGGAAAACTGTCTAAGAGGTATTTTCCTATGACCTTATTAGGACTCAACCCGTCCAATTCTGCTGCCTTTTTGTTATAAAATACAGTATATGCATTTACGTCAATTACGTGTATGCCACAGCCTATGTTATCAGCAAGTGGCTCTAAAATTGCATAAGCGGGAATAGCCTTAAAAAATTTTTCCATTTGTCTATTCTCTTTCACCATCCCCTTAATAATTTTTAAAAGAATGCATAATAAATTAGAAATTTAGAAGAGTTTATTTATTTAATAATATCAGTGTGCAAAAAAAAATTCCATAGTAGTTTTTTACCTTGAGTAGTTATTGTTTATTTTTTACTCTATACTCTAATATTAGAATAAGCCTTATATTCTAGAAAATTATCAAGGGGCGCAAGCCTTGTTTCTTTATGTTTAACAGCTAAAGCTTTCTTTAAGATATAATCCGCCAGCAAGGGGTGATACGGTAATAGCGGGCCATGCAGATAAGTGCCTATAAAATTATTAAATAAAACCCCCTCTGTGTTGTCTTTCCCATTGTTACCATGCCCTTTTAATACTTTCCCTAGCGGTTGCACCTTACCCAAAAATGTTCTTCCTGTGTGATTTTCAAACCCTATAATAGTTTTTTCTACTCCATTAATTTTCCCCCGGATGGCTATTTTCCCGACCATTCTTTTTGGGCTTGCAATTGTCCAGTAATCTAAAAGCCCCAAGCACTGCACTGTTTTTTTCATACTAGTCTGATAATATTGCCCAAAAAGCTGGAAACCCCCGCAAATAGCCAATATTGGTACGTGATTAGCAATGCATGAAAAAAGCTCATTTTTTCTCTTCATAAGATCAGGTAAGATGAGAAGTTGCTCCCTGCCCTGACCCCCTCCTAAATAGATTAAATCCGCGTTTGCAAAACTTTTCTTATCACCAACTGTAATGTTTTCAACGGTAACTTCAATATTTCTCCATTTAGCGCGCTTCACCAGCACCACGATATTACCCGCATCCCCATAATGATTCATATAGTCAGGGTAAAGATGTACAAAGTTAAGCTTTGCTAAAGGCATTATTAAACCTCCCAAATTAAACTTAGTATCCTAGCTGATTAATAATTTTCCCGATTTTCAACATTGCAGTATAGGTAGGTAAAATATATAGGTGACATCCTTTAATTTTTAATGTATACTCTAGCCCTTTACTAAAAGCTTTTTTGAAATCATCTTCTACCATCATTATTTTTGTATCAAGGCCGGCATATTTTAAGCGCAAAGCCATATCGTAACCTCTCTGCCCTGAACAA
>JAAZDU010000227.1 GCA_012512665.1 Bacillota bacterium
GGATTTATTTTGTTTTTTTGCATAAGTTCCATAGTAGCTGTATTTAATTTCTCTTTATCATGTTTATATTGCTCTTGTATTCTTTTTAACTGCGGCTGAATTTCCTGCATTTTTTTAGAGGATTGCATCTGCTTGCGGGTAAGAGGGAAAGTAACTATATTAACCAAGAGGGTCAATAAAATAATTGATAAGCCATAATCACCGGTTATGTTATAAAAGAATTTTAAAATTTCATTAATAAAACCTGATAACGCATTGATCATTATTAAACCTCCAACAGAAAAAGACAAGCGAGCTGTCTAGGTATTAAGGGCTATCTTTTCTAGGCACCGGATCATAGCCACCTTCACAAAAGGGATGACACCTTATAATTCTTTTTAAAGTCAAAAATAAACCTTTAAAAAAACCATACTCCTGAAAAGACTCCATGGCATAAGCAGAACAACTGGGATAAAACCTGCAGCTGGCCGGCTTTAATGGTGAGATAAACAACCTATAAAATTTAATTAAAAAGATGGCCATTCTGCTCATAATTCACCTGTTACGGTTTTTTAATAAACCTGCTCTTTTAAACAGCAACCTTACATCTTGTCTTACAGCCTCATAAGTTAAAAGGGGCTTGCTTTTTCTACGGACAATTAAAATAAAGTCATAAGTTGAATCAATATCATTCTGCATTTTACGAAATATTTCATAATAAAGCCTTCTGATGCGGTTCCGAATAACGCTTTTACCTATCTTTTTGCTGATAGAAAAGGCAATCCTGCATTTTGTTAAATTATTTTTTTTGTAATATAGAACTGCATTGCGTGTTGCAACTGATTTTCCTTCCTTAAAAACCTGCTCTATATGACCTTTCTTTTTTAACCTTAAAATGTTTTCCTTCATTAATAGTTTTACGCTGTTAAGCGAGCTCTTTTTTTCATCCTACGCCTGGCTATGATCTTACGCCCTGCTTTAGTTGACATCCTTGCTCTAAAACCATGCAACCTCTTTCTTTTTCTTCTTTTTGGCTGATAAGTCCTTTTCAATTTAATCACACTCCTAATTTTATTAAGCCTTTTAAGGCAGATAGACTAGAATATTAACAAAAATATGAACAAGCTCCCCCAAATATAAAATTTACTAGAAAAGGTTGAAACACACAAATTATAGCTTATCTCCTTTATTAATGCAAGTTTCTTAAAAGATGATAATTAAGCTAATATATTTAATCAACAGCTTTTTTAACTACTCAACGGTAACCCACTGTGAATACTTGTTATTGCAGTGAATTGATTCCTCTGATATATTAATATTAATCACAAAAATAATCACAAGACATCTCTTTCATATTAAAATTAACATTTTTTTAAGCAGTTATCCACAAATTTTGTGGATAACTGCAACTTTACTGTGGATAAGTTTACTGTCTATTGGTTGGAGGTTATAAAAATGGAAAACAATCTTACTAGCCTATGGGATTTAACCCTTGATGAAATTAAAAAAAACTTAAGCAAGCCCAGCTTTGAAACTTGGATTAAAAGTACCAGGCCACTTGCAATACACGAATCCACGCTGCTTATCGAAGTACCGAATAAATTTACAAAAGAATGGTTAAGAAATCAATACCGGGATTTGGTGTTGGAGGCCGTGCAAAGGGCAACAGGCAAAAACCTAAACGTAAGATTTGTCTCATCGCAGGGAATTGAAAATAGAAAAGAAACAGACGACATCACTGTTAATTCACCACCCAATTATCATTACTCCAGAATACCAAGCTGGCTGAACCCAAAATATACTTTTGAAAGCTTTGTTGTAGGCAACAGCAACCGCCTTGCACACGCTGCTGCTTTAGCCGTGGCAGAATCCCCGTCAAAAGCTTATAACCCTCTTTTTATCTACGGCGGCGTGGGCCTGGGCAAAACACATTTAATGCATGCCATCGGCCACTTTGTTTTATTAAATAATACAAAAAAAATAGTATACCTTTCCTCTGAAAAATTTACTAACGCTTTTATTAACGCTATTCGCGATAACAAAACAGCTGATTTTCGCAACAAATATAGGAATATTGATGTCCTCTTAATCGATGATATCCAATTTTTAGCCGGAAAGGAACAAACCCAAGAAGAATTCTTCCACACATTTAATGCCCTACATGAAAATAATAAACAAATTGTTATCTCCAGCGACCGACCTCCTAAAGAAATCCCAACCCTGGAGGACAGGCTTCGCTCCCGCTTTGAATGGGGCCTAATTACTGATATTAATCCACCTGATTTAGAAACCAGGATAGCCATTTTACACAATAAAAAAAGAGCACACGAAGGGGTAACAATTCCCGATGAGGTCATACTCCTCATAGCTCAAAAAATTGACACAAATATAAGGGAACTTGAAGGCGCGTTAATAAGAGTAGTGGCTTACTCTTCCCTCGCCAATAAAAAAATAACCCTTTCTTTAGCGGAAGAAGCCTTAAAAGACTTTTTCGCCAAAAGTACCCATAGAAATGTAACTCCAGCACAAATAATAAAAGCAACGGCATCATTTTTTAATATTAATGAAGAGGATTTATTTTCAAAAAAAAGAAACAAAAATATTGCTTACCCACGACAAATAGCGATGTATTTATGCCGGGAATTAACTGATTATTCCTACCCCAAAATAGGGGAAGAATTTGGGGGTAAGGATCACACTACTGTTTTACACGCCTGCAAAAAAATTGACCAGGATATACAGAAAAAGGAAGATGTTAAAAAAATCGTTAAACAAATCAAGAACTCGCTGACCAAAGCATGAGGCAAGTGGACAAGGTATTGACAAGTTATGAATTAGCTGTGGATAATTTGTAACTTTTTGTGGGTAATTTAGCTTACTTTTTTATTTTTTTGAAGAACTGTGTAAAAAGTGGATAAGGTAAAATGTTATGCACAGCTTATCCCACTGCCAATCATGTTTTTTTTTAGCCTTTATTGCCCCTTTTCCACATTATTAACATGCATTATTATTAAATTTACATCACTTTATTAATAATATATTAACACTAAGGAGGTCTTTCTTTTGATAAAGTGGGAAATAGCGAAAAAAGATTTGGTGGAAAGACTAGATGTTGTCCAAAAAAGTTTGCCTCTAAGAACACCCCTGCCTGCTTTACAAAACATTTATTTTGAAATAGA